>JBBRRL010000067.1:0-8270 GCA_038200775.1 Nitrospirales bacterium | reverse complement strand
TCCGGATTGTGTCTGGCGTACCCGTTGTTGAAGCTTTGGCTTGAACTGAAGAAAAAGATACGCGACGGTGGTGCCGAGTCGGAAAGAAGTCATAGTTCAAAACTGCAAGTCGCTTGCATTTTTTATTCTGTGTATGGTAGTTGTCAGATGCCATCTCTATGGGGCGGGGATGGCAATGAATCCGAAGGCCCTTGTACCCGATGTTGCCTTGCGGCAAGGAATCTGCACGGAAGCCATTGTTGCCCGGCGAGTGTTACCCGTCCCGGCTGTCATTTCCGCTCTTTCCCGTATCCCAAGACAATGTCAATTCATAGACAGGAGGAAGTATGAGCGCTAAGTTGTACGTCGGCGGACTGCCTTATGCTATTACAGAACAGCAACTCCAAGATCTGTTCACCCAGCATGGGACCGTCGTCTCGGCGAAAGTCATCACAGACAAGTATACGGGACAGTCACGGGGGTTCGGATTTGTGGAGATGTCCACGCCGGAAGAGGCCAAAAAGGCCATTACCGCGCTCAACGGGACTCAGTTGGATGGGCGGTCGTTGACCGTGAATGAGGCCAAGCCGCAGGAAAACCGGTCTGCAGGCGGCTCACGCTTTGGCGGCGGTGGGGGCGGCGGAGGCGGTAGAAGTGATCGCGGTGGCCGCTTCTAGATCATCTTCGCAGGGTTGAACTTACAGGGCCGCTCTCCCAGGTGAGGGCGGCCCTCCTCATATTAGTTTCCCACCTGTCCTTACGCAGGTCAACTCACCGGAAGCTATCTTGACACTCAGGGTATGAGCCGTTAGCGTGACGGAAAGTTACGCGAGGACGTACCATGCCTCCGGTGGGCCGATGCGGCTTTTTGCCTTTATCCACTTCTCTTTGGCAGGAAAAAACGGCCGACCTTCGCCCGATGCTCGCAGCCATCGGTGAACCTTCGCTTAGTGATCCAGATCTGGTCTATGAGCCCAAGTATGATGGCATCCGTGCGCTTGTTGAAGTGCGGCCGGGAACCCAGGTCGGCGGCGTGCGCATCTGGTCTCGGCTGGGCAACGAGAAGACGTCACAATTCCCTGAGCTCGTGCGACAGCTTGATCGTTTCCGGCGAAATCTCAAGGCTCCAGTTTTACTAGACGGCGAAATCGTTGCACTTGATGAGGCTGGGGAACCTGCAGGTTTCCAGCAGCTTCAGGGGCGTATCCACCTTACTAAATCCTTGCGCAACGGACCTTCGAGCACCGGTGTGGCATTGATCGCGTTCGACGTGCTGCGCGATGGGGAGGAAGATCTGCGCAGACTGCCGCTCACGACGCGTCGAGCGCGACTGGAGCGAATTCGCGGATCTGCCCGTGGGGATGCTCTGCGTCTGAGTGAATTTATTCCGGGGGATGGACGAGCTCTGCTGAAGACCGCATTGACCCATGGATGGGAAGGGTTAATCGCAAAAGCCGCCGATTCGCCATACCGCGCCGGCCGTCGGAGTCCCGAGTGGCGAAAGCTGAAACTTGTGAGGCGTCAGGAGTTCGTGATCGGCGGATGGACAGAACCCCGCGACTCGCGACCGTTTTTCGGTGCGCTGTTGCTTGGCGTCTACGAAGATGGCGCGCTCCAGTACGTTGGCCACAGCGGCACTGGCTTCAACCATCGTGAGCTTTCCAGGGTCTATGGGCTGTTGCGGAAAATTGAAACGGCGGCGTGCCCTTTTAAACATCGCCCTAAAACCAACGAGCGTCCACACTGGACAGACCCCAAGCTGATCGCGGAAGTTAAATTTACGGAGTGGACGGCGGACGCCAAGCTCCGCCACCCGACTTACTTAGGGCTCCGCGAGGACTTAGTGCCCGAGATGGTGCATCGTGAGCCAACGCCGAAGTTAGACCTGGCTTCTGCAGCGCGCCCAAGGCCACGCAGCGCTTTGATAGTCGAAAGGCCACCAACGCGGCCTGCGGCCGTACCCAACGCGACCATCGAACTTCGTCTCCTTCATGACTTAGAAGTATTTGAGGGCGATGAGGGCCATGGCACGCTCCAACTACCTGGCGGACATCAGCTTTCCGTCAGCAATCTTAAAAAGATCTTCTGGCCGGGTGTGAAACTGACCAAAGGGGATCTCATGCGCTATTACGTGCGCATGGCTCCCGTCCTGCTCCCTATTGTCGAGGAACGCCCTCTAGTTATGAAACGCTTTCCGAATGGCGTCAGAAGACCCGCCTTTTACCAGCAACGGGCCCCTCAAGAAGTTCCTGCGCCGGTGCGCGTCGAAGTCTTGCCAGACGACACGGAAGTTCCCAGCCGACTGATTGGCGGGTCTCTCATCACCCTTTTATACATGGCGCAGCTCGGAGTGATTTCTCAGGACCCCTGGTTCTCGCGAGTTGTATCACCCGACTTCGCAGATTACGCCGCTCTAGATTTAGATCCGATGCCGGGGGTGCCATTTGCCCGCGTGCTCGATGTTGCCCGTTGGATACGCGACGAGCTGGTTCGCTTCGGAATCCCGAACATTCCGAAGACTTCCGGGGCCGCAGGGCTTCACATCTATATTCCCCTACCCAGAAAGACTACCTATGAGACGGGCCGCCTGTTCTGTCAAATCATTGCGACCATGGTATCAACTAAGCATCCGAAATTGGCGACAGTGGAGCGCGCGGTGCACGCGCGAGGCCGCAAAGTATATATAGATTATCTTCAGAATATTCGCGGCAAGACACTGGCCACGGCGTATAGCGCTCGTGCGAGCGAATTCGCAGGGGCATCGGCGCCTTTAACCTGGCGAGAGGTAGACGATGGTCTTCAGCCGCAAGACTTTACAATCACAACGCTGCCGAAGCGTGTCGAGGACTTGGGGGATCTCTGGGCGACTCTTCGCGAGTCTTCTGGAGTGGATCTGCATGCCGTACTCGATAGAGTTGCTTCCTGAGTATGTAAGGTGAATCAGCTCGCGGCTTGACGCTCATGTCACGTAGGCCGGAAGGTCCTATCGGCTGGGCATTTGCTTTAAACGTATCAAATTGGTCGCAGATGCAAAAATAAATTTATGTTGTCTTTCCTCTTGCATTCCGTATCGTCCTTCGGTAGAGTCAGCGCCGTTTCCCGCATGTAATGCGGGTCGAATGGCTCTCTGCTCATGTTTTGGCTAGGGTTCGATAGCTAACTCTTTGGTATAGTTTGTGTCGAAGTTGAACAGCGTTTTTTAAGAAAGCACAACTAGTGATTGCAGGTAGGGACGCCCTAGTAGTATCCAAGCAAAACTTACGCCCGCGCCTACGGTTCATACTGATCAGATGTCAATGTGCTGTTCCTATAAGCCCTGTCGGCTTTTCTCCAAGGTTCTTCCAAAACAGAAACCATCCGTTCTTCATGAGGGTCTACCATCTAACGGGCCGTGAACCGGTCTATAATTGAAAGGAGAGTGGCGTATGGCGAAAGCGATGACGAAGTCCCAAATTACCGAACATATGGCCGGTAAGGCGGGGATCACCAAAAAAGCTGCAGGGCAATTTCTAGACGATTTGGCTTCTCTTGCACACAAAGAAGCCAAGAATAGCTTCACGTTGCCCGGTCTCGGCAAGCTGGTGCTGATGAACCGAAAGGCTCGGATGGGACGGAACCCGCAGACCGGAGAACCCTTGAAGATTCCTGCTAAACGTGTCGTAAAATTCCGCGTAGCGAAAGCCTGTAAGGACGCCGTCTTACTAAAGAAATAGTGCCGGTTCGGGACTCTGAAGAAGGGCCGGAGGGGTGACCTCCGGCCCATTTCTTATAGCAGGTCTTTTACTTTTTCCGGTGGACGACCGAGGACAGCCTTGTCGCCTTTTTCGATAATCGGGCGCTGAATGAGTTCGGGATAGACAACCATGATCTTGATGAGTTCGTCGTCCGATAGCTCTTTAGTATTCAATTCTAGTCGCTTGTAGATCTCTTCTCCCGTCCGGATGATCTCGCGCGGACTCACCCCCAGTTTTTTTACCAATCGCCTAAGGGTCGCAATGGACATCGGGGCGGCGAAAAAATCCACCGAGTCAAAGTTTGCTTTTGCCTCGCGTAGAAGAGCAAGTGTCTCCCGGCATTTCGAACATGTTGGTTTTTGAAACACCGTCAACTTGTCCATATCTTCCTGATAGCAATGAACAGCTCGAAATGTCAAGCTCAGGGAGCTCCCTTGACCCATGCAGCATCGGATGATATAGATGCAGCGCGGCGCGTAGTTCGGGGCTTATGGAGATCGGATGGGGCTTGAAGAAGGACGGTTCGCGCAGGCCACAGGATACGCGGTGGCAACCTCGGACGCGCGGAATCTTCGGGATCTCCGCCATCGACGCTTCGGCCAGCCGGTGTATGTGACTTCCGATCATCCGCTTACCAGAAAGGGGCAAATCGCGAGCTGGGAAAAATTTAACGTGCGGTTGGCCGTGGTAAAATTCACGGACAATGTTTTGTTAGGGTATGATCCGGCCGATTTGCTTCTGCCGACGCGGTTTGACGATCACGGCCAGCCGATTTTCGAAATCCGGGCCTGCCAGCTTTGCCAACTTCCGTTTTCTGTCACTCAGCAGGAACTGAACGCAGCGGAGGAACCGAAGCGCTGCAGCGCCTGCCAGGACTTCTAGTTTACGAGGATCGGCGTGCGAACCGGTCGGCCAGAAGTACGCCGTTTGCTTTTAAGCCTTGAGACTGAATCGTATTCTGCACGGCGTCGATCCGCGTGCTGAAATTTGGATGGGTCTTAAAAAAGGCGGCATCGTCGCCTTTTAATGTGCGAAGGCGAGTCAATAACGCCGGGTACGCGGTCGGATCATAGCCGACCCTGGCCGCAAACGCATCCCCCAGCTTATCCGCTTCGATTTCCTTCTCCTGGTCCAGCCCTTCGTCCAACAGCTTCTTAACCGCCGTATCGATAACATTTTTAAAAGCTTGCGGATTCTGATGAGCGGCGGCGAGTCCGGCCTGAGACACGCCGGCTAGTTGCTTGCTCCGTTGAATCACCTCTAGGATGTGTTTTTGACTCACGTGAGCGATTTCATGCCCTAGAACCCCAGCCAGTTCGGCTTCATTACGCACTTGTTTGAGCAGACCGTTGGTGACAAACACGTATCCGGCGGGGGCTGCAAAGGCGTTAATTGAGTCATCTTTGAGCACGGCAAAATGATATGGAATGTCGGGGCGATCAGAGGTCAAAGCCACCGCTTGGCCTACGAGAGTCACGTAGCGGGTCAGGTCAGGTTGCTCTACCACGCCACCGGATCGGGCGACGACCTGTAAGGCAATGGCTGCTCCGATTGATTTTTCCTCTTCGTATCCGATTGGAAGAAGCCCACCCGCGAGCGTACTGAGGCCACCGAGTATGTCGCCGAAACGCGAGGCTCCCGATTTTTTGTCCGCGGCCAGGTTGACATCGGCCCATCCTGCGATCATGGTGATCGCACTGAACGTGATGAATGCGGCAATCGCGCGGTTACTTTGCATATTCGCCAAGCTCTCCTTTTTTGAGGAATTCTTCGACCTCTTGATCAGTGATTTTATACGCGGCCATACGATCGACGCTGTCGCGATCACGTTGAGAGATCCCGGAACGCTTGGCATACTCCGCGGAGACCTCATCCAGACCACGGGCTCCCGCAGACGCCGTCGCGTCGGAGGCTTCTTTGCCTCGAAAGCCTCGGCCAAGCTTGGCGAGATCGTCTTCGCCTCCGGAGGGCTTTGCCGTGGTTGTTTTATTCGCAAAGATCCATCCTGTGAGTCCACCGCCCGTTTCAACTTCCATCCATTTTCCTTCAGTCCTTCGTACCTGCAAGGCCTCGCCGTACTTCACATTGGCAACGACCGGATCCAACGACGTTTTTCCCGCACGGAGTTGCGCTGCTCTCGCTTGCACGAAGACCGTCTCGGCCCATGCCGATCCAGCCATGACGCTCAGAATAATCAGGACCGGGATGACAATGCGCACTGGTTGTCGAGCGTTCACGCCAACCTCCTTATTTGCTATGCAATTCGTATACGCCGTCCCAGTCGACTCGCGGCGGCGTGGCGAGAAATTCCTCAGAGCGACGCAGATATACTCTGGAGGGTCCATCCAGAGCATCCAGCCTGAGTGTGTCTTCAAAGTCACGGCGCGCCTTCGCAAAGTCACGGTCTTTATACGCCTCGAGACCCTGAATGTATCCCTGCACGACTTGCTGTTTTACAGGATCGAGTTGCCCCTTTCGTGCGAGGAGCTCGTATACCACGACCGGCTCGAGTTTGCCTTTGACTCTTAAGAGATCTACCTCCCTGGCCTCGACATCCGATTGGGCGAGCTCATAGGTGCGGCGCCCGATCAAAATCGGGGTGTCGTAGAATTTGTTGGCGCCTTCCAACCGTGAAGCGAGGTTCACGTTATCGCCCATCACAGTATACTCCAGTCGCGTTTGCGATCCCATATTGCCGACCACCACATCGCCGGTGTTGATCCCAATTCGCGCGGCGATCTCAGGGCGTCTCGTAGTCTTCCAATCCGTGCGCAACTTGATGAGAGCCGCCTGACTGTCGAGAGCGGCATAACAGGCGAGAGTGGCGTGAGTCGGCTCGCCGAGCGGTGCACCGAAGATCGCCATGATACCGTCTCCGAGGTACTTGTTCACGTTTCCGCGCTGCTGCCGGATAATATCCGTCATTACTGACAGATACTCGTTTAAGAGCTCGACCAATTCTTCTGGCCGCAGCCGCTCTGAAATGGTGGTAAAGCCGGCGATGTCGGAGAACAGGATGGTCAGCTCCTTCTTCTCGCCACCGAGTTTAATATCGGGATGCCGCATGATCTCATCCACGACCTCGGGCGCCATGTACTTGTCGAAAGCGGCCCGAAGTTGCCGGCGCTGCCGGCCCTCGGTCAGATACTCGACGCTCGCCGCAAGCGCAAAGGTGACTCCGATGGCAGCCTCAGGGAATGCGAGTTCTATCCACAAACCGTGACTCTTGAATGCATGCACGGCCAGACCGTAGTAGACGACGGCTAGTCCGACGACGACCGTGAATTTCAGAACCTGGTGTTGGAGCAGCATAAAGCTCCAGGCCGTCACGAGGCAGATTACCAGCATCGTGGCCACGAACAATGAAGCGGGGGCCTCGCGCATGTAGGCTCCCCTTAAAATATTGTCGAGCGCGCTCATGTGGATCAGCACTCCTGGGGCGAATGGCGACACCGGCGTCACCCGAAGATCGTAAGTGCCCGCCGCGGTCCCGGCCACAAACACAATGGCGTCTTTGAACAGACCCGGATCAAGAAACGGCCGCTCGCCCTTTTCCATTTCCGAGTATGACCTGAGGACGGCTCCCGCCGAGTAGGATTTATAGGTTCCTTTGAGATCGCCGTGCCAGTCGATCACGAGGTCTCCCTCGGCGGTCACCGGAATGGTGGCATTCCCCACGGCAATCGCGCGTGGTCCAACAGTCGCATGATCGGCATTCAAAAGGTGGCGCGCGACGCTCATGACCAGATGCGTCCATGAATGATTTGGATCGTTCCCGCCAGTTAATAGCGGAAGCCGTCGAAGAACGCCATCGGAGTCCGCGATCAGGTTAATGTACCCGAGGCCCTTGGCCGTGATTGCTAAGTCAAGAACCGGCAACTTCACGCCCTGCGCGATACGCTGAACTGGCTCTCCTCGGATTGGCATGGCTGCGGCGTCGTAAAGCGAAGGTGGCGGGGGCGTTGATCCTTGAAGCAGGTATGGCAGGAAGACATTGCCGGCAGCTCGCATCTCATCGGCAAATGCGGCATCAAACTCCTCCGCCCCTTCGTCCGGTTCTAGAAATAAGACATCAAAGACGATCGCCCTGGCGCCGGCCTTTTGCAGGTAGTGCGTGATGTACCCGTGTCGGTCTCGTGGCCAAGGCCATCGGCCAAACGCCTCCAAGCTGGTCTCGTCAATGGCGACGAGAACAATATTGGGGGACGCCGCCTGGGGGTTTGCGTATTGATGAAAACGATGGTCGAGTGTTTTGAGTTCAGCAATTTGGAAAAGGCCTGAACTGTGAAGTGCCACGGTGCTCAGAAATACAACTAGCCCGACTCCCGTCGCAGTCAGAAATTTCTTGAATCGTGTGGAGGTTGGATTCTCCATGAATCTCACGCCCTCGTGACGGAAAGTCAGTATGGCCGAGGACCGTTGTGGTTTCAAGACAAAGGCACCAGGAACTCCATGGCGGGTGGAATCAAGGTCGAATCAAAGAGATAAGATTACCCCGGCGGCCTTAAATAATCGTCAGGCCTTCGGGTCGAGCAAGCTTTGCTTGGCGGGCGGGTG
>JBBRRL010000066.1:0-8279 GCA_038200775.1 Nitrospirales bacterium | reverse complement strand
GACCCTGGATTTCTTTCGGAGTGGAGTTGCGAGCAGGCAAAGACCCTCGGTCTTCATCTGGAGGACGCCGCGTGCGAGGCTCTGCATGATGCCAGCGCAGGGAACCTAGCTGTCATGCGAAGAGAGCTCGAGAAACTCGTCGACTACCTTCATCCGGTTACGCGCGTGACGGCAGCCGACGTCGAAGCCGTACGCGGGGCGGACACTGGAGGGACTGTCTGGGACGTCTTGAACGGACTCGCCCGCAAGGACCGGGAGGCCTCCTTACGAGCCTTGGGAAAGATCCTTGATGCGGGGGAACCACCGCTCCGGTTGGTCGGCCTGTTGTGCTATCAATGGCGGCTGGTTTGGAAAATCTGCGAGCAGCTCAACCGTCGGGTGCCGGAGTTCGGATTGGCCCGAATTCTTGGCGTTCCTCCGTCCCGGGTACGTGGCCTGATGGAACAAGCAAAGATGTTTTCCGAAGTTGAACTGGCGCGCTGTTTCGAGGCGTTCCGTGAAGCCGATTCCAATTTGAAGGGCGGCGGGGGACGCGTTGGTGAACGTCTGGTGATGGAGCGACTGGTGCTGAACCTCTGCCGCAGTCGAAGGCGTGTTACTTCTGCGCCAGCCTCCGTGATTGAGCGGTGAGTCGGGAGATCCGCCGCGCGGCCGTCTTTTTGTGGATGATCCCTTTGGATGCGGCTTTCGCCAGGCCGCGTAGGGCATCGCGGAGCGTGCCGGTTACCTCTTCCGCGTTCTTGGATTCAACGGCGCTTTGGAATTTCTTGACAAGGTTCTTTACGCCGGATTGTACAGAGCGGTTTCGAAGGCGTCGTTTTTCGGATTGACGGGCGGCTTTGAACACATTCTTGTGCACGACGGGCATGGCGCGTTCCTCAATGAGACAGGCACGATCCGTAACACAGGCAATCTCTTGAAGTCAAGAAAACACCGAGATGGATATTAGCCCTCGCGAGAGATTGATACTGGCGCTGGATGTCGCTTCGGCCGATGAGGCGAAGCGCCTGGTAGACCGTATCGGCCAAGAAATAGCTTTTGTAAAAATCGGGCTTGAGCTGTTCACGGCCGCGGGTCCTGACATTGTGCGATGGGCAATACAGAACGGCAAGGAGGTTTTTCTCGATCTCAAACTGCTCGATATTGGTGAAACTGTAAAGCGGGCTACCGCTGCGGCGGCGGAGCTAGGGGTCAAATTCATCACGACACATACCGGCAGCAAGACGGTTCGCGCTGCCGTGGAAGGCCGCGGGACGAGCGAGTTGAAGATTCTGGCAGTGACGATTTTAACGAATTTTTTACAGTCCGATCTGGAGGAACTTGGAATTCCGGAATCTATGCCGAATGCGGTCCTTCGACGGGCGCGCCTGGCAATTGCCTGGGGTGCGGACGGCCTCGTTGCGTCAGGCACCCAACTGGAAGTGATCCGTATAACCGTCGGCAGCAAACCGCTCCTTGTGACCCCGGGCATTCGACCAGCGGGCACCGCACCTGATGATCAAGTGAGCGTGTCAACGCCCACCCTGGCGCTGGCCGCCGGGGCTGACTATCTAGTGGTTGGACGACCCATCCGCAACGCGCAAGACCCCGCGGCAGCCGCTCGCGCAATTCAGGAGGAAATCGCTGCCGCCTGCAGATGAGGCGGTTGCGCCAGACGGCAGCGTTTGATACTATTCCTTCCTTCCCGGTTACCTGCATGGTGGGTATAGCTCAGTTGGTTAGAGCGCCGGATTGTGGATCCGGAGGTCGGGGGTTCGAAACCCCTTACCCACCCCACGTTCCGTTATAGAGCGGATCCTTGTTTCGCCCTCATCTACCTCTTAGAAGCCCGTAGGTTGGCCCAAAAGAACTCCAACCATTGGTACTAACGACAAGGCTGAAACGGGCTAGGCTGCCTTCGTTTCAGCTCTCGAGGAAGTGGATGTGGCGGAATAGGAGCCGGAAGGTATCGCGAACATAAACTGGCGTTCGCGCCGCTTTTCTTGCAGAACAGCCAATCGAACAATAGCCCACATCAGGACGGTAAACAGCATCGGGGGGAGAACAAGTTCCATAGGGCTAGGATGTTACTGATCGGACAATCGGGCAATGGACAAATTTTGGCACGTCGTTGCCTTTGTGTCGAGATCCGGTTTGGTTTGCCTATCTTGGTACTCTCCTGATCTGCAGTTGCCACACCGTCGCATACTGCGCCCAACGTTTGAGGTATCGACGGGCCTTTTCTTCAAAAGCTAGCCTACCTCGCATTGCAAACTTTTGTCCAAGGAGGTTCTCAATGTTCCGAACAATCACGCATTTTGCAGTTGCTGCGCTGTTCGTCTTTGTCGCTGCTGGGTGCCAATCAATGACTGGAGAGACGACGGGCGAACAGTTGAACGACACCGGCATCACTTCATCGGTAAAGACGAAGCTGGCAGCTGAAAGAGCCGGCACGCTGTCACAAGTCACTGTCGAAACGGTGAGAAATACAGTCTACCTGACTGGAGTTGTCCCGAGCGCCGAGGATAAGCGCCGAGCGGGCGAAGTTGCTCGTAGTGCGGACGGCGTAAAAGAGGTCGTGAACAATCTGCAAGTGCGCGGCCAGTAGTCGCGATATTCCCATTCAGGCGTGGGAACAAGGCCGAGCTCTGTTCCCACGCCTAATGCATTGCCACTCGGACATCCTATTCTTCTTTCTTCCTTCTCGATTGAATCGCCTGTATATTTTGTGACCTCGTTTGGAATTCGTTGATTTACAAGTTTTCGATAACTTGCGATTGTCCGCCACACTTGGCGACCCTTGGCTAAGTCTCAAATTGCGCAGGAAGTACGTGCCTGCTATTTAAGAAAATCAGAACTAGAGATAAGCAAATGAAAAAGATCTGGGTTATTGTCCTTTTCTGTTTGATTCCTTTGACGCCACCGGCTCTTGCCCAAAAGACGTTGCAGATAGCCGACGGGTTGAAAGTGACGATGGAGTACAGTGTCATCCTTCCAGATAAAACGGTTGCCGATAGCACTGTCGGCAAAGAATCTTTTTCCTATATTCACGGCGAGAATCAAATCAGTCCGGCCGCGCTGGAGAGAGGTTTGACCGGGCTCAAGGCAGGCGACAAGAAGCGTATTTCTTTGGCGGCGGCAGATGCCTATGGTCCATACGAAGAACAGAAAAAGGTCAAAGTCCCAAAAGCTAACGTCCCGGCTGACACTAAAGTCGGTGCTCTTCTGCGTACTCGGGATGGACTGGAGGCCAAGGTCCTTGCGGTCAGCGACGACGCTGTCGTGCTTGATATGAATCACCCGCTGGCGGGAAAAAATCTCATATTCGATGTGAAAATCCTAAACGTAGAAAAACCGGTAGCACAAAAGTGAGTGGCCGCCGCCCCAACATATAATAAAGATATAATAACGCGAGGGGCGCGCTTCAATGAGATGGAAAAGCGCTTGGGCGAGTCTTGGGTTAGCCCTCGTGATAACCAGCCCACTTTCGGCGGGTGCACCGCTTCTCCCCGGGCATCTTATCCAGATCCAACAGCTTAGCTTTCATCCCGATAATGTTCAGGTGCCAGGCGACGGGTTTGCTGTGCTGATCATTCAAAACCGCGAGGACGGTCCGATTGAGCATGAAGTGCTCTCACAGGATCTTTTTGAATCCGGCACGTTGATTTCGGTCCAGGGAACAGGCAAGGTTGAGTACGCCGGAAAGAAGGTAACTCGAGTCCTGCTTTTTCCAGGTGAGGAAGCGGTCATCTGGTACTATGCGGTCAAGGGCCAGACATACACGTACCAGTGTAATTTGAACGGACACGCCATGCAGGGAACCGTGCAGGCATTATAGGAAGCGCGAATGCCGACCTTTAAAAGTGCCGCGTTCGCGCAGCAATGCTACTCATCCCATCCCGGTAATTTAAAATTTAAGGCGTTTACGAACGCTGTATCGCCTCGCTCCGACCCAGCCACCGGTCTGGAGGGTGAGTACAGAGTTGTGGTGACCTGCGATGCGTGCAATATGCGTCATCGGTTTGCAATCCAAAGACTCACCTCACGCCTTGGCCAGCAGGAGGAGACCGAAACCGATGCAACAAGTCAGTTGTCCGGATGCGCTACCGAACACCCGGCAGACATACGCGTCACCAGCATGGATGTGACCAATGATGTGGTCAAGCTTAGGTGCGGTGGATGCCATCGAATGTATCAGATCGTCCTGGCAGCGGTTGAAACCTACCAACGCTAAGCTCTAACCGGCTATCCAGATTATACGAATCCCTGACTCGCCAACGCGGGCGCCTATCGAACCGCGTGAGCCTGGGCACTGCCTTTAGCAGCGCCGGGTCCAAGCGGGCGTGTTTATGTTGGCCTGCTGATTTCAATGGCAATCATTTCTACCAACCGATTGACATTTCGTCGACATGTGGGTCATCATCGTCGCAATCGATGCCTACACTCATTAATCTGACACAGGCGTTGGCTGAGGCTATACCCCATGTCCTGGCCGGTCAAAAGTTCATCCGTGATTGTGAGCTTTCAGGTTTCGCGCTGCGTGTGACCAAGGCGAGCAAATCATTCGTGTTCGAAAGACGGATACAGGGGCGCATGCGCCGCGTGACGTTGGGCCGCGTCGGTGTCTTAACCGCGAGCGAGGCCCGTCAACAAGCCATCCACATGGCTGAAGAAATTTCCAAGGGAACCGTCCCTGAACGATTACGGAAGAAGCGGACATTCGGGGAACTCGCGGATCTCTACCTTGAGCGGCACGTATGGACAAAGCGATCCGCACGAAATGACCGGGCAATACTCCGACATCATCTCCACGGCCTGAAACCCCGCCCGCTGTCTGAGATCACCGCGCAGGAGATCCAGCATGTCCACTCAGAGCTCGGAAAAACAGCCCCGTATCAGGCCAACCGAACCGTCGCTCTTGTGCGCAAGATGTTCAACCTCGCGCTGGATTGGGGTCTGTTTTTGGGGGAGAATCCTGCCGCCGCCATCACCTTCCACCCGGAGGAGAAACGGCAGCGGTATCTGCTTCCAGAAGAACTCCCGCGTGTTTTTGAAGCATTGAAGGAAGAGCAAAATGAATATGCACGGGTGGCATTCGTTACCGCCATTCTGACCGGGGCCAGGCGACATGAGACCCTGGAGATGAAATGGGAGGATATTGACTTCAAGCAACAAGTCTGGCGAGTGCCTCAAATGAGAGGAGGACCACCTCACACACTTCCGCTGCCGGGGGATCTCGTCCCCCTGTTGCAACACCTGCCGAAGGAAAAAAATAACCCGTACGTATTCTCAAGCGAGGCGGGGCAGGGGCATTTAGTGAACATAAAACGCGCGTGGCAGCGCGTGCGAGCGAAGGCCAATATCGCGGACGTGCGCATACAGGATCTTCGACGCACCTTTGGCGCCTGGCTTGCAGCCTCCGGAGAAGGTGAATCGCTCATTGGCCAGGTTTTAAATCACCGGAGCGCCGCCACGACCGCCCGTTATGACTCGCTGAAGCTGGATCCGATCCGCGAAGTCCTGGAGCGCAATGCGAAGAGGATGATCCTTGGCGCAGGCAAAATTGGACCCGCATTCGCAAAGACGAAGGCAGCGGCACCGAATCCGCTACTGGTTCTTACGGCTCCCGAATCCAACATTGAAAAGGATGCATAACTTCGCTCTTCGTTGGCGTTGCCAGTAGCCTACAAAGAATGAAACTCAATGTATTTGAGCAGGTCCATGCCTGGTTCGCTGATTAATTCGCTAAATGTAGTCAACCGCACATACGCAGCGTGAAACTAATTTGAACGACAAGCACAGCTTTTTTGCTCCCTGCCCGCGCGGACTGGAGCCGGTCCTGGCCGCCGAGCTCGAGCGTTCGGGGGCTGTACAAGTGAGCTTGGCGCAGGGCGGCGTGGCCTTCTCAGGAGACTTCACCGTATGCTACCGCGCGAATCTTGACAGCCGAATTGCAAGCCGTGTGCTGTGGAAGATTTATCATGGATCCTACCGGAATGAGGAGGATGTCTACACATCGGTGTATGCCTTGCCGTGGTCAGATTGGTTCTCGGAACAGGAAACCATCAAGGTGAAGGTCAGTGCGCAGCACTGTCCTCTAAAAAGCCTGGACTTCGTGACGTTACGGATAAAGGATGCGATCTGCGATAAATTCAAGGCGCTTACTCAGCGCCGTCCCAACGTGAACACGCATCAGCCCAGCATACGCGTGGATGCCTTCCTGCGAAATCAGGAGATGACGCTCTATCTCGACACGTCGGGGGACCCGCTGTTCAAGCGGGGACTGCGAAAGTCCAGCGGCGAGGCACCAATGCGGGAGAATCTAGCCGCCGGAATTATAGGGCTCTCCGGATGGGCCCCCGGCCAGCCATTCTTCGACCCCATGTGCGGCAGCGGTACTCTTCTCATGGAAGCCGCACAGATCGCGCGAAACATCTCTCCCGGCCTCGGCCGCCGGTTCGCTTTTGAAAACTTGAGAAACTTCAATGTGAAGGCCTGGAGGGCTCTGTGCGATGCCAGCCGCGCGCGTCAAACACCTAGTCGGACTTTGCAAATTGATGGCTGTGATCGAGATGCCACTGCTATTAAAGCAGCAGAGACTAATCTGCGCGCTGCGGGGTTCGCGGAAGCTGTGCGGATCAAACAGGCTGACGTTTTAGAGGTGTGGCCACCGGCAGCAGAAGGGGTTCTTGTGATGAACCCACCCTACGGGGAGCGCGTGGGTAACGAGGAAGAACTCGGCGTATTGTATCCGCGCCTTGGCGACGCGCTCAAGCAGCGATTCGCCGGATGGCGTGCATATATTCTCACAGCCGACCTACGGCTGCCGAAACTGATTGGGCTTGCCGCCTCGCGCCGGACCCCCTTGTTTAATGGTCCCCTCGAATGCCGGCTGTTTGAATTCAAGATGGTGCCAGGCTCAAATCGGCATGGCTGAGAAGAAACCAAGAAAGCGCCGCGCGACCGGAACCCCACGTCGTCGAAGAAAGCCTGCTGGGGTCTCCACCGGACTCGCGGCCTCCGAGCTGCAGAACGGAAGCGTGCCGCCAGAGGTCGCAGAACTCGAGGAATTGATTGCAAAGGACGGCGGCAAGGTCCTAGCAACTTACCGGGAGCCGTTCGCGGGGCGTTGGGTGATTTTGGCGGCGCTCCCGATCGACACGGTGGAACCGACTCCCTATCAACGGAATCTCTCTGAGAGTCATCTGCGCAGATTGGAAACGGTGATCGGCAAGTTGGGTCGATTTCTGGACCCCGTCATCGCGGTGCGCAGTCAGGAGGACGGCTCGGCGAAGTATTTGACCCCGAATGGCAACCACCGGCTCTCGGCCATGCGCACCCTTGGGGCCAAGAGTATTGTCGCATTGGTGGTCCCTGAGGCGTCGGTCGCGTTCCAGATCCTCGCTCTCAACACGGAGAAGGCGCACAACCTCCGCGACAAGGCATTGGAGGTGATCCGCATGTATAGGGAACTTGCAGTGCTGGGGGAAGCCGCCGAGGAAACCTATGCGCTTGAGTTTGAAGAGCCCGCATTTATCACCCTCGGAATCTGTTACGAGGAGCGGCCGCGTTTCAGCGGCGGGGCGTACAACCCGGTGTTAAAACGCACAGATCAGTTCCTCACCGGGCCGCTGTCTGCCTCGATAGAAACCCGCCAAGCAAGGGCCAAGGCATTGTTGGCCTTGGACGATAAGGTTGTCGAGCAAGTGGAGGCGTTGAAGGCTCGAGGCCTGACGAGTCCATATCTCAAGAGCTTTGTGGTGGCTCGGATTAATCCCATCCGGTTTCGACCGAAGGACGCCGAGCCATTGGCCTATGAAGAGGTGTTGCACCGCATGGAGCAGGCGCTTGCCAAGTTCAAGCCGGATAAAATCAAAGTCGAGGATCTTGCGCGCACCGGCGGCGTGACGGAAGACTCTTCGTAATGTGAGAGGTTTGACAGAGCGGTACCCGAACCTTATAATGACCGACCTGAAACGCACACGCGTAGATGAAGCGCTAAGGGTTTTGGAAACGGAGGTTTGAGATGTCCTCGACGATGCGGCAGCCGTCTAATAAGGCGCGCAAACGCACTCATGGTTTTCTCGCACGTATGAGCTCAAAGGCTGGCCGCCGAGTCCTAGCGCGCAGGCGGGCCAAAGGACGGCACAAGTTGACGGTCTGATCGGATCGGTGGTCACACACCGTTCCGCCCGCGCACAGCACCTTCTTCGCAACAGCGCCGATATCCGGCTAGTCTTCAAGGAAGGGAGACGGGCCTCCAGCCGCTTTTTTACTCTTCTTTATCGAGGCACCGCGCT
>JBBRRL010000065.1:0-8291 GCA_038200775.1 Nitrospirales bacterium | reverse complement strand
CGCGAGGAATTTCTCACCCTCATACGGCGGGCGGCCCGCCAGGATCTGTAACCTGCTGTTTCCGATCGCGCTGAATTGTCATTCTGAGGACGACGGCAAGCGTTTGGAGGTGACGAACGTCAGCTGGGATTTTTGAGGGTGCTCTGAATCGCCTCACGCAGAGCCGCCGCATCGACCGTTCCTTCCCGACTCTGGACTACTTTCCCGTTGGAATAAAAGTGAATTGTCGGATACGTCTCAAAGGTAAATCTTTTTTTGATCTCTCGTGACGCGCCAGGAACGTGCATCTTTCCTTTGCCAAATCGCACCTTACCCTCAAACGCCGGCGCGACCTCGCTTAGCACACCGTCCATGTACGCGCATCCCTCACAATTGGCGATTCCGTATACGACCACTGATGCCGGGGCGTTAAAATACGTATCGAAAGTCGTGTCGTTTACGTTACCGATGAGATCTTCCATAAATTTCCCATCTGGCCCTCTCCCCCAGGGGGAAAGGGCCAGGTGAAGAGAACTAGCTCAGTTTCTTCAGCGCCTCAAGGATGTCCTTATCGTCTCGAGCGGTTTTGATCTCCTGCACCTTTGCATAGGCGACCTTGCCGTTCTTATCGATAATAACGGTGGCCCGTTTGCCGCAGTTGAGAGGTTCAAAATACAGACCGTATTTCTTGACAACATCTCGGTTGAAATCCGCCAGCAGCTGCTGTTTGAGGCCGAGCGCATCGGACCATGCTTTATGTGAGAAAAAACTATCAGTGCTGATTCCCACGACCTCGGCGTTTGCTTGCTCGAACTTCGGGAAGTCATCGCTGATGCATTTGTTCTCGCCGGTGCAGACAGGGCTCCAGTCCAACGGGTAGAATATCAAGACCACATTCTTCTTCCCTTTGAGGCTGCTAAGAGTCCAATCTTTCTGGTCCTGATCCTTCAGAGTAAAATCTGGGGCAGTATCGCCCACCTTAATTTCGCTTGCCGCCTCTTGTGCTACAGCCACGGTACCCTCCTTGAGAATGAATTCTGCGTGTGTGGACGTTGATTTTGACGAACTGCAATTGTACACCGGGCGTTGACGAGTTTGTCAACCAGTCAGTGCGTCTGATATCGTGATCTTATGGACCTTTTTTCGTCGGATGCCCCCCAGCGGTTGGCGCCTCCCGGGCCCCTAGCCGATCGCATGCGCCCGTCGTCACTTGACGAGCTTCTCGGACAGGACGAGGTCATCGGCCAGGGCCGCTCTTTGCGGCTCGCGATTGAGCAGGACACACTGTCTTCGTTAATCCTCTGGGGTCCCCCGGGCAGCGGCAAAACATCTCTGGCGCATCTGATCGCGCTTCACACGAAGGCGCACTTTGTTAAATTTTCCGCGGTGACAAGCGGCCTGCCTGAATTACGTAAAGTTATTCAAGCAGCCGAGCAGCGCCTCAGTGTCAACGGCCGACGGACGATTCTATTTGTCGACGAGATTCATCGTTTCAATAAGGGCCAGCAGGATGCCTTCCTGCCGCACGTCGAGAGCGGGGTGATTACCCTCGTAGGGGCGACGACGGAGAACCCCTCATTTGAAGTCGTCTCGCCACTGTTGTCTCGTTCGTTGGTGGTGGTATTGCAGCCGCTTTCAGAACCCGCTCTGATGAACATACTCACGAAGGCATTGGTGGATCCCGAGCGAGGGTTAGGCAAGTACTCCGTGGACCTGAAAGAGGACGCCCTAAGGCAGTTGGCTGCGTTCGGAAATGGCGATGCCCGTGTCGCCCTGAATGCCTTGGAATTTGCGGTACTTCACACGCCCCCGGAGAAAGACGGGCGGGTACGGGTCGATGGCGCGGCGTTGGCTGACGCACTGCAGAAGAAGAGCCTGCGCTACGACAAGAGCGGAGAGGAACATTACAACCTGATCTCGGCCTTCATCAAAAGTCTTCGAGACTCCGATGCGGACGGCGCGCTGTACTGGATGGCCCGCATGCTGGAAGGGGGAGAATCGCCGCGATATCTTGCCCGCCGCATGGTGATCTTCGCCTCCGAGGATGTCGGGAATGCGCAACCGTTGGGGCTCGTCGTCGCCGAGGCAGTGTCGCGGGCGGTTGAATTCGTGGGATTACCTGAATGCCGGTTGAACTTGGCCCAGGGCGCCACGTATTTAGCGACCTGCCCGAAAGATAACGCCTCGTATCAGGGTCTCATTGAAGCGACAAACGACGCCAGGGAGTACGGCAATCTCCCAGTGCCATTGCACTTACGCAATGCGCCGACGCCGCTCATGCGCGGCCTTGACTATGGCAAAGGGTATCGGTATGTGCACGAAGAACCGGAAGCTCAAACGGAGCAGACTCATCTGCCTGACAAACTAGAGGGGAAAAAGTATTATCGGCCTAAGCCGCCGACGCCTTCTTAGCTAAATCGATAATGCGTGACAAGCTTGCGCTTCGACCACCCCTTGGACTTGGCTCAGGACAGGATCCTTCGACAAGCTCAGTGCGAACGGGGGTGAGTAGCCGTTCGTGGAGAGTGAATAAGCCGTTCGTGGTGAGCCTGTCTAACCATGGACGGCACTACCAGATCGTCTGGTATTAGGTTTAAGTACCAGGCGCGGCTATCTGACTATCCAATTCTTTTATCTCTGTTCTGAGCCCATCCGCTTCCTCACACAGAGTTGCCCACTGGGCGGTTCGGGCTGTTTGCTCCTTGACCCATCGTTCACGCTCGGTGCTCAGCACCTCCCAGCGCGCAGGCTCCTGGTAGAGAGCGCTTGTGGCCAATTCTGCATCCCGGGCCTGAATCATGGTCTCTGCCTTGGCGATCTCTTCTTCCAGGCGTGAGATTTGCCGATCTGCCCGCCCAAGAGCTTTACTTAGATCGCGTCGCCGTCCGCCGGCGCCCTTTTCCCCTTTCTCACGCGTTTTTGGAGCGGGGGAGTGTGTTTGGGCTGTAGGCGCTGGTTTGTCGTCCGAGGCTCCCTTTATCGATTCAATCTCCTGCGTCTTCTTCCACAGATAGTATTCATAGTCTCCGTGGTAATCGCGGGCTTGACCATTGTCGATTTCAATGACGCGGGTCGCTACCCGTGCCAGAAAAACCGGATCGTGGGAAATAAAGACGAGAGTTCCAGGGAAATCCACGAGCGCGTCGGTCAGGACGTCGACCGAAGGGGGGTCGAGATGATTGGTCGGCTCATCGAGCAGGAGGGTATTTGCCGGTTCGACCATCATACGGGCCAGGGCGACGCGATTGCGCTCGCCACCGCTCAAGACCTTGATAAACTTTTTTTGATTCGCGCCCTCAAACAGAAAGGCGCCGGCGAGTCCCCGAATGAAATTCATTTCTGTGCGTGGGGCGACCTCTCCGATTGCCTCAAGAACCGTGTGCTCTGGATTCAGAATATCGGCTTGATGTTGCGCAAAATAGTGGAGCGTGACGCCATGGCCGGTAACGCGGGTCCCGGCATCCTGTAGAAGTACCCCGGCCAAGACCTTGAGCAGGGTGCTTTTGCCGGCACCGTTTTCGCCGACCAGCGCTATGCGTTGCCCCCTCTCGACGGAAAAATCCAGGGAGCGATACACCACGCTCTCCCCGTATGCTTTTGCGATACCTTTCAGATCGAGGACATGGCGGCCGGACGTCGGGGGAACCGGGAATCGAAAACGGACCCGTTTAGGGTCTCGCGTTCGCTCGATGCGCTTGACCTTCTCTAATTGCTTGAGCCTCGACTGCACCTGGCTGGCCTTGGTCGCCTGATAGCGGAAGCGATCCACGAACTTCTGTACGCGGCCGATTTCCTTGTCCTGCCGGTCAGCCGCGGCGGCCTGGGCGGCTTCATAGGCCTCCCGCCATGCGATGTATTTCGTGTAGTTCCCGACGCTTTCCATGATGCGATGATGGCGAATTTCCCAGATATGCGTCACGACCCGATCGAGAAACGCCGTATCGTGGCTGATCACGAGGATCGTGAAAGGAGATTTCAGCAGAAAGTCTTCAAACCACCGTTGGGTCGCCTTGTCGAGGTGATTTGTCGGCTCGTCCAATAATAGGACATCAGGCGCCGACAGCAACAAATGGGCGAGCGCGACGCGCATTCGAAACCCGCCGGAGAGAGCGGACAGCGGCCGGGTGAAATCTGTTTCCGTAAACCCTAACCCTGATAGAATCCGCTTTGCTTCATGTTCCGGGTAACAACCTCGATGTGTCGCATCCACCGCGGTATGTCCCGGAATCGTTTCAAGATCCTGAGGAAGGTAACCGATTTTGAGGCGTGGGCGTTTGCGGATGCGACCGTCATCGACCTCGTGCTCGCCAAGCACAAGGCGCATGAGGGTAGTCTTTCCCACCCCGTTGGGTCCGACCAACCCTACGCGCGTGCCAGGCCGCAGATGTACCGTGGCGTCTTTCAGAAGGATCTTCGTGGAAAACTGTTTGCTGACTGACTCGAGTTGCAGCATTTACTTCTTCGGCTCCTGCACAAGACTGTACCCTTTTTTTGTCATGCACTCCTTAAGTTCTCGCGCGTACGCCGGCGAGTTTTTATCGGCGCCATACCACCCGTACTTATCCCGTAGGTCGACATTGCATTCATACTGAGCGATCTCCATCTCGGCTTCCGTTTTTCCTTGCTGATACCACTGTTCTTTTGCGCAAGCCGACAGAATGAACATGAACAGGACAATCAAGGCTGCGCGCATATGCTGTCCCTTCGAGAAGTGACCGATGGCCCCTTCAATAGCGATGCTGCGACGGAAGCCGGCGAGCGTCGGCCGTCTGAATGCTGCGCGGGGCTACTCACACCACATCAGCACGGACCATCAATTCATAAAGATAGAATACAACATCAGAGCAGGAAAATCGAGGGGTTTTGGCACACAGCACGTCACGCCTAGTTGATTATGGCTACATGGGAGTAACGGTCAAGAAGGCAGACGGACCATTGGGGATGCACGGCCGCGAGTGAACGTTGGAAGACGCGCGGCAGGGTGAGGTCCAGCCGCTTGCCTCTAGCCGTGGGCTTTCGCTAAGCTGAACGCAGCATTTCGGCGGGAAAAATAGGATGACTTTTAGCCAACATTTGAGATCGATCGCTCAGGATGTTTGGATCGCGCAGCTCACGCATCCATTTGTCGTCGCGCTTGGCAACGGCACCCTTGAAGAGAGAAAATTCAAGTACTACATCCTGCAAGACGGCCGCTTTCTAGCCGAGCTCGCACGCGTGTTTGCAATTTCCGCAACGAAATCACCCGACGCAGATTCGACGATACGGTTCGCGCAATTGGTGGAGGAGACCCTCGCCGTGGAGCGCGCGCTGCACGAAAATTATGGGAAGCGATGGAAGCTCTCACCGAAGCAGATGGGCGGAGTACCGATGGCGCCGACCAACTATGCCTATACTCGTCATATGCTTCACGTCGCAGAGAACGGGTCCGTATTGGACGCCACTGTTGTCGCCCTTCCCTGCGCCTGGATCTATTGCGTGGTCGGCCGGCATCTGTTGGGAAAGGGCATGCCGTCGAAATCTCACCCCTATCGGGATTGGCTTATGCTCTACGCCTCTCCGGAGTTCGCGGAAGTGGGACGGTGGATGCGGGAAAAGGTGGACGGCTGGGCGAAGTCCTCCAGCAAGCTGGAACGTGATCGCCTGGAGGAAGCCTTCTTGATCAGCTCACGGTATGAATGGATGTTCTGGGAAATGGCATGGAACGAGGAGCCGTGGCCGGTATAGAAAATTGCAAAAAAAAGGTGGTGGAGCTGGCCGGGATTGAACCGGCGACCTCCTGACTGCCAGTCAGGCGCGCTCCCAACTGCGCCACAGCCCCAGCGACCGGATCATAGCATTAGGGATAAAGGGAGTCAATTATCCAGGAAAAACATACTGGTAGCCGGTATTTGTTGACAACAAAAAATGATCAGCCTAGACTTCCGCGCTAGAGCTCTGGCCGCTCCGTTGCCAGGGCTCTTGCCATGTTTGGAGCCCGTAAGATGTCGATATTAGCGGTGGTCGGCGCCCAGTGGGGCGATGAAGGAAAAGGGAAGATTGTGGATCTGCTGGCGCGCGACGCCGATATGGTCGTGCGCTATCAGGGCGGCTCCAACGCCGGCCATACGGTAGTGAAAGGCGTCGACACCTATGTCTTCCATCTCATCCCCTCCGGAATCCTGTACCGGGGTACAACGTGCGTGATCGGAAACGGCGTCGTGATTGATCCCGCCGCGCTGATTGTAGAAATGGACGAGTTGCGGGATAAAGGCGTGCGGGTTGAGAAGAGCCTGTGTATCAGTGCGGCAGCGCATGTGATCATGCCCTACCACAAGGCTATCGACAAGGCCAGCGAAACTCAGAAAGGCGGCAGACTTATTGGAACGACGGGGCGAGGCATCGGCCCTGCGTACGTCGACAAAATGGCGCGCATCGGCATTCGCATGGGGGATCTGCTTGACCCCCAACACTTTCGGCAGAGGCTCGAAGATAACTTGGCTGAGACAAATGCCATGCTGCAGGCGGTGTACCGCGCTCCTGGTTTTGAGGCACAGAAAATCTTCCAGGAATACCTTGGATATGCCGAACGGCTTCGCGGCCTCATCGTGGACAGTGGTATCCTTGTTCACAAAGCCGTGATGAAGGGCGAAACCGTGCTGTTGGAAGGGGCGCAGGGGACCCATCTCGATGTGGACCATGGCACCTATCCCTACGTCACTTCTTCGAGCGCGACGGCCGGCGGGGCCTGCACGGGCGCCGGGATCGGTCCGACTGCGATCGATGCGGTTCTCGGTGTCGCCAAGGCATATACGACTCGCGTAGGAAGCGGGCCGTTTCCGACCGAGCTCCATGATGAAGCCGGAATCGCGTTGCAAGCGCAGGGCAACGAATTTGGCGCTACCACTGGGCGCGCACGGCGATGCGGGTGGTATGACGCGGTGATGGTTCGACATGCCGTCAGGGTGAACGGCCTTTCGTCGCTGGCAGTCACAAAGCTGGACGTGCTGGATGGTAGAAGTGAGATCCAGATTTGCACGGGATACCGGGTCGCCGGCCGCAAAGTGACAGAGGTCCCGCAAGACACCAATGCCCTAGCGTCGGCCGACCCGATCTATGAATCGTGGCCCGGTTGGTCCAGTTCCACGACCGCCGTGAAGACGTACCGCGCGCTACCGAGAGACGCGCGTCGATACCTTGCGCGAATTGAGGAATTGGCTGATTGTCCGATCGATATCGTCTCGACCGGATCCAACCGGGATGAGACGATCGTGTTGAGAAATCCGCTTCTCCGGCACCGCCGCCGCGCTACCGCGCAAAGCGCGTGATTTTCCGCGCGTCTCATTGAAGGCCCATGGGCGCCCATGCTAGAGTCTTTTTCCCGCAAGGTGAGCCGCTAGCTCAGTCGGTAGAGCATCGCCCTTTTAAGGCGAGGGCCCTGGGTTCGAGTCCCAGGCGGCTCACCAAACATAAAAGCGCAGATTCTCAATATCAAGCGATACAATGCTGTGAGCACGACAGAGCCCACCGTCCGTCGCCGAAGGCGCTTTCGGACCGATGCGCCATGTAGCCATGATAGATAGAGTAGCGTCAGAGCCAGTTACTGGCGGGCACGAACTATGAGGCCTGTGTCCAGTTGTAGTGCAGAAAGCAATGGGAGACCCGCGGACACGGGGGATTGTGCGAGGGGACACTGCGGATAGTCGAGCAGTGCACTCATGCTGAAGAGATCCGGATCCGAACTCTTTGAGATAACAGTGTAATCCGTTCTAATCGTCACCGCCCCATCCTGGCCTGTGGCCAGCAGAATCGGCTCCTGGCCCATAAATGGCACGGCATTGGGTGCAATCACGAGCAATCGGGACGACTCAGCGGCAACCGGCCTGATGGTCGTCTCTGGACCAAAATAAATCTTCCCGCGCAACGTGTTAAATGTCATTCCTGTGTTCGACGAAGGCAGGGCATCGGTGCTAGACAGCGGGTAATTGGCGCAACTCGCCAGAGCTATTGCCATTGGTACCATCACCAAGATTTGTGCGCGCGAGAGCATGGCGGAACCTCCCTGATTGCCTAACAGACCTAAGTATACGCCATTAGCTATTTAACAGCTAGTGATTTATCGGGCACACATTTCGTGGCCGGACGTCACCTGACGTGCGACGTGACCTTCCGGCATGCTGCCGCTGGTACCTGGACAAGGAGCTTCTGCTTGAGAACGGGGAACGGGCCGGCCTAGAAGGAAGGCAGTGTTAGCAAACCGGCGGAAAAGTGTAGAGCACGAGCCCGTTTATGCGGATTCTGGCGCTGTCATTTCCCCTGCGTCAGAGTTATGTCAT
>JBBRRL010000064.1:0-8311 GCA_038200775.1 Nitrospirales bacterium | reverse complement strand
GGAAGCCGTTCAGGAATTTCGACGGGCCTTGGACAGCAATCCTGCATCGGGAATGGCATCCTATAATCTAGGGGTGGCCTTTGAAGCCAAAGGTCTTAAGGAAGATGCTCTGCTGGCCTGGGAAACCTTCCTTCACGCAGCAGGCCCGAAAGCTGATGCCGCCGGTTTTCAGGTCAAGATGACCGAGGGCGTGGCCCGCCTTAAGCCGTTAATTGTCAAGGCTCACACCGTGTCAGGTATCTCACCGCGCTAATATCTCGGATACTTCCATCCTGCTGTAGAGAACCTCAAATTTAGAAGCATCAGCCTTCCAAGAAGTTGTTAAATCTCAGATTTACATCTTATCCACCGCGTCCTTCTTTTGTAGGTCTTCCTTATTTGGCCCGGACGTATCAGAATTCCTTGCCTTGTGTTAAAACTTTCCCTTAAGGGAGCCATCAGTGTCTGACGGGCGCACTACATCGGATCTGGTCGCGAGAGTGATCAGTACGCGTGACGACTTCGACCGTATGGCCTCAGACTCGCTGCCGCAGCTTTTAGAAAGAGCGTCAAGTCATACGCGTCGGTTCTTACGGGAAACCGGCCAATGGACCGATGATACCAGCCACGAGAAATTGGCTCTCAGGTGGGGTTATGAGTTTCTGGAGCGGTTTCTGGTCTCTGGTAGAACAGAAGTTCCATGTCGCCCCTTTCTGCTTCTCGACAGTCTCATCGCAAAACATTTTAGTCAAAGCGAGCCGTTATGTTACCATCAGGGCTTACTTTCACCGCTGGGCCGTTTCCTGGACGGGCTTACGTCGCGGGCGGTGGTAAGTCGAGATGCTCTCATGGCGCTGTTCTATCATTTCTATGGGTATGGGCAGGGACAGGTGGTTCGTGTCCTGGGGTTGGGTCCTGCGGAAAGTCAGCGCGTCTATAAAAACTTTGAACGATGGCGCCGGTCGGGCTGGCAACGTGCTATTGCGGAGATTGGACTTACGGAAGACGAGTTGACCCAGATCGAGAAGCAGAAAGTGCGTGAGCCCGCAGAGTTCCTTCGAGAGGCCACGGAACTCCTCAAGAGCGTACAGAGTCACTATCGCAAAAGCGAACCTCAACACTTTCCATGCCTGAATCGGAGTCAGTGGGCGGATCTCTTCGAACAGGGTTACGGCTACGATTACCGCGCGTGGCACCTCGCCCTCTGTCAAGATTGCCTGCTAGAGATCTGCCGCCTTCGACAGGACGGGTTGGGAGGCATGCCGGCTCCCGAACTAGACGTCCAAGTCCGGCCATTGGTCAAAGGAAAGATTGTGTCTTTTGTGCTCAAACACCATGATGGGAACGGACTGGGAGGTGCCCCCCCACGCCTATCCGCCGCATCTCATTGATACGAGGCCTCTCGGCACTGCAGACGTTCGCTGCGTCGACTTCCTGAAGGTATCACTACGAACCTAAATCCTCTGACCCGACCGGAGGAACCGTCCGCGCCAGCGCTGACCAGTTCTCTTCGACCCAGCACAGCAGGGGCCTGAGAAACCAGAATGTCCGACTTCCACCAGAATGGCATCGTCACGGTGCTTCACCGCCTGGGGCCCCCCAACTTAGAGCGACTCGAGGCAGAACTGCGCCGCCATGCAACGATCAACCCCATCGCGTTGGTATTGCCGTCTCTGTACTCTGAACTAGAACGTCCCGCTATCAACAGAATCGTGGAGAATCTGAAGGAAATTCCCTACCTGAACGAGGTCGTCGTGTCGCTGGATCGTGCCTCTGCCTTGGAGTTCCGGCTGGCCAAGAATTTTTTTGGCACTCTCCCGCAACGAGTACGCCTCATTTGGAACGATGGCCCGCGCGTCCAGGCGTTGCTCCAACTCCTCGTGTCTCAGGGCATTGACATCGGCACGGCTGGAAAAGGGCGCGGCTGTTGGGTGAGCTTTGGATACCTTCTCGCTCGCCGCCAGAGCAAGGTCATTGCCCTCCAAGATTGTGACGTATTAAGTTTCAATCGCGAGTACCTCGCGCGGCTGTGTTTCCCACTCGCCAACCCGAGCCTGGGATACGAATTCTGCAAAGCCTACTACAGCCGCGTCACGGATCGATTGCATGGGCGCGTGACGCGACTGTACTTCACCCCGTTGATCCGCAGCCTGCAACACATCGTCGGCCCTCAGGCGCTGCTCACTTTCCTCGACAGCTTTCGATACCCTCTCGCAGGAGAGTTTGCGATGGTTCGGGATCTCGCATGGATCAACCGGATTCCGGGGGACTGGGGCCTTGAGGTCGGAGTGCTCGCTGAAGTCTACCGCAATTGTGCCTTACGGCGTATCTGCCAGGCTGACATCGCCGACGCGTATGAGCACAAACACCAAATCTTATCCGCGGAGGACGAGACCACCGGACTCCTGAAAATGTGCATAGATATTGCGAAATCCCTGTTTCGCAATCTCTCCAGCGAAGGTGTCGTCCTGTCTGAAGCCATGCTGAAAACCCTATGGGCGACCTATCTTCAGAACGCTCACGAAGCCATCAGCCGTTATCAGGATGACGCCGCAATTAACAGTCTGGCCTTTGATCGACATGAGGAACGAACCGCTGTAGAGGTGTTCCTGAAAGGCCTGAAGCTCGCCACGAATGCATTTCTCGAGGACCCCTTGTGGGTGCCGGTCCTGTCGAATTGGAGCCGCGTGGCCGCAGCCGTTCCCGATATCTTCGACCGGTTGATTGACGCGGTTGAGCAAGACCATGCCTGGGACCCTAAATCCGAGGAGGCACAGGTCCGACGATGATCGCGGCCCCCGCTCCCCTGACGCCCGAAACAGAAACCATGGTGCAGGAGATCGGCCAGGTCGAAGTGCTGGTCGGAATCCCCAGTTACAACAATGTCGACACCATCGGCCATGTCGTCCGAGCCGTGAGCGCAGGGTTGGCCAAATACTTTCCCCGATCTCGGGCGGTGCTGGTGAATTCGGATGGGGGATCTTCGGACGGGACTCCGGAAGCTGTGGCGGCAAGCATCGTGGACTATGGCGCCATGCTTATCAGCGACCGCCAGAGTCTGCTGCACAAGATAATCACCCCCTATCATGGCATTCCCGGCAAGGGCAGCGCCTTCCGCACGATTTTTGAGATTGCGCGGCGGCTTAAGGCGAAGGCCTGTGCCGTGGTGGATTCCGACCTACGCAGTATTACCCCAGAATGGATCGAACTCTTGGTTCGACCTGTTCTGCACGAGGGCTATGACTACGTTGCGCCCTATTATCTGCGGCACAAGTACGATGGAACCATCACGAACAGCATCGTCTATCCGCTCACTCGCTCCCTCTACGGCCAACGGATCCGTCAACCCATAGGCGGAGACTTCGGATTCTCCGGTCGGCTCGCCGCCCATTACTTGGACAAACACGTATGGGACTCCGAGGTGGCTCGTTTCGGGATCGATGTCTGGATGACGACGGAAGCAGTTGCGAGTGGGGCGCGTGTGTGTCAGAGTTTTCTCGGCGCAAAAATCCACAACCCCAAGGACCCTGCTGCAGACCTGTCTGCCATGCTGGTACAAGTGGCCGGGGCACTATTCTCTTTAATGGAGGACCACCAGGCAGTCTGGGCGAAAATCGAAGGCTCGAAGCCCGTGACGCTCTTCGGCTTCCAGTACGAAGTAGGCGTGGAGCCGGTGAACGTGAATGTTGACGCCATGATCTCCAATTTTCAGCAGGGTCTCGACGATCTGCAATCCATCTGGCGGCAGATGTTGTCTGAAGAGACTCTCGCAGGATTGTTGCAATTGAAGGACTGTTCATTACAAGCCTTCCACATCTCCGACGACCTCTGGGCCCAGCTTGTGTATGACATCGCGGTAGCGCATCATCGTTATCTGATGCCCCGCGAACACCTGCTGAAAGCCTTGACTCCCTTATATTTGGGGCGGACCGCGTCATTCGTTCTCGAGACGCAGGGGCTGACATCGTTGGAAGCCGAAGGCCGGATCGAGACACTGTGCCGGACATTCGAAAAACGAAAGCCGTACCTTATCGAACACTGGGGCCTGCCTGCCGAATCAGGAGTCTAGTTTTGAGGCCCAAGGCAGATAGCGATAATTTATACTAGGTCTTACGGCTTGCTGCGGGGCAATTGGGCTTTAGAGAGTTCTGGTCCGGCCGGATACCAGGTGCAAAAGAGGGGGACATGAAAAATTTTGTTGATACGGCGCTGCTCGATCCTCTCCAAAATCTCGGCAATCAGATTCTTGCGCTCCTGCCGAACGTGCTCGGAATGGCCATTATTCTTTCTGTTGGTTTCGCCGTCGCATGGGTGATAGGCGTGCTTGTCCAACGACTCCTGCGAATGATTGGCCTCGATCGTGTTGGTGATCGTGTCGGAGTCAGTACCGCGATGGCGCGCGGCGGTGTCAAGTCGGATCTCTCGTACGTGGTGGGGCGGGCGGTTTATTGGATTGTAGTTGTCTTCGCCGCTGTTGCTGCTCTCAGCGCTTTGAACCTACAGCCCATCCGAGACTTTGCACAGTCGTTCCTCGCTTACATCCCCCACCTGCTGATGGCAATGTTGATCCTGATCGCCGGGTATTTGCTCTCGAATTTCGTCTCGCAGGCCGTCTTGATTGCGGCCGTGAACGCGGGCCTGCCCCCAGCACGGCTAGTGGCTGGAGCGTCGCGATGGGGTGTGCAACTCGTTGCAGTCGCGATGGCGCTAGAACAACTGGGGATCGCGCGTAATATTGTGGCCGTCGGTTTCGGGCTCACCCTGGGAGGCATTGTCTTTGCCGCAGCGATCGCCTTTGGACTCGGCGCAAAGGACCTGGCCAAGGAGTTTTTGGAGAGCCGGCTGTCCCAACGGCCGCGTACCCGCGCGCCGGATGACCTCCGACATCTTTGAGATCAAATATTCGGACTCGCTCCCGGTCACACAGATCGATCGAAGCCTCCGCAGTAAGCCCCAAAGGGGGATGGAGTTTTTACGGCGGGACAGTCATGGATAATGCCAATGGGTGCACCGAAGAAACATCTCTCTCTTCACCAGGAATGTAAAGTGGAAACACCTCCGCCGAACGGCAGGCGCCGCGTCATCATCAAGAATGTGACCCCGGAACTCGAGGGCGGCCGTTACCCTGTGAAGCGAATTATCGGCGACACGGTGAAGGTGGAGGCCGATATTTTTACTGATGGTCATGACGCCCTGACCGGCGTGGTTCGGTATCGAAAAGAGACTTCTCTCCCCCAGGACACTACCCCTCTTGCCGTTGAATGGCAGGAAACGTACCTCGAGCCTTTGGGCAATGACCGGTGGCATAGCGCATTTCAGGTTGACCAGACAGGCCGCTATCAATACGCAATCTCCGCCTGGGTAGACCCGTTTAAAACTTGGCGCCGTGACCTCGTCTTGCGGTTAGAAGCTGGACAAGACATTGGAGTGGATTTGCTGGTCGGCGCACGGTTGATCAAGGAAGCCGCCAGCCGCGCATCGGCCGAGGATGCTTCGAAGTTGCTCAACTGGGCTGATACCCTGGGTGTCCGAGGAAGCATCGAGAACGCGGTGAAGGCCACTCAGGATGAGGACCTTTGGCTTCTCATGCAACAGTATTCAAGCCGAGAACATGCCACAGCCTTTGACAAGAACTTAGCCGTAGTGGTTGACGAGAAAAACGCCCAATACAGCACATGGTATGAGATGTTCCCGCGATCTCAATGGACCGGCGACAGACGAAAGCACGGCACTTTCAAAGATTGCGAGGACCGGCTGGCCATTGTTGCCGCTCTCGGCTTTGATGTGTTGTACCTGCCGCCGATACACCCTATCGGTCGAACTCATCGCAAAGGCAAAAACAATTCGACCACGGCTTTACCTGGCGAATCAGGCAGTCCATGGGCCATTGGCGCCGATGAGGGCGGCCACACAGCTACGCTCCCTGAGCTTGGGACTCTCGACGACTTTCGTAGCTTGGTCAACAAGAGCGCCGAGTACGGGATCAAGATCGCGCTGGATTTGGCCTTTCAATGCTCGCCGGATCATCCCTATGTGAAAGAGTATCCGGAGTTTTTCCGCCGAAGACCGGATGGACAGGTGCAATACGCCGAGAATCCGCCAAAGAAGTATGAGGACATCTATCCATTTGACTTCGAAAGCGCGCAATGGTCGAAGCTGTGGCAAGAACTGTTGAACGTGGTCAATTTCTGGATTGCCCAGGGCGTGCGTATTTTTCGTGTGGATAATCCTCACACAAAGCCTTTTCCTTTCTGGGAATGGCTGATCACGAAGGTGAAGCACCAGCATCCTGACATCATATTCTTGGCGGAAGCCTTTACCCGGCCAAAGGTCATGTATCACCTCGCGAAACTCGGATTTACCCAGTCCTATACTTACTTCTGCTGGCGCAACACGAAGTGGGAACTCACCGAGTACTTCACCGAGCTCACCCGCACCGAGGTGGCTGAATTTTTTCGTCCGAATCTATGGCCGAATACCCCGGATATCTTGACCGAGTACTTGCAGGCAGGGGGCCGTCCGGCGTTCATGATCCGACTTGCCTTGTCGGCCACACTCGGGGCCAGCTACGGGATTTACGGTCCCGCGTATGAGCTTTGCGAAAATCGCCCGCGGGAGTCGGGCAGCGAAGAATATCTGGATTCTGAAAAATATGAAATTAAACATTGGGACATCGATCATCCCCGAAGCCTGAAGGACTTCATCACGCGGATTAACAGGATTCGACGCGAAAATCCCGCGCTGCACAGCAACAGCCGCCTGCAATTTCATGACGTGGATAATGACCAACTCTTGTGCTATAGCAAAAGCAGCGATGATCTGACAAACGTGGTGTTGATCGTGGTCAATTTGGATCCGTTTCATTCCCAGGCGGGCTGGACGAGCCTGCAATTAGAGGCTCTGGGAATCCGTCCCGATCAGGGTTATCAGGCGGAAGATATCCTTACGGGCGCGCGCTATCTGTGGCGCGGGCCAAGGAACTATCTGGAGATTAATCCCGCGACGATGCCGGTTCAAATCTTTCGCCTGAGGCGGCACTTGCGCACCGAGCGGCAGTTTGATTACTACATGTAGCTGATGAGAAGCCCGTCACGTCGATTCCGCCAACATCCATGACTGACCCCCGGCCGCAGTGGTATAAGGACGCCATCATTTACGAGCTCCATGTCCGCGCGTTTCAGGACAGCGACGGCGACGGCATGGGGGATTTTCGCGGCCTCACGCAAAAGCTGGACTATCTCCAGGATCTGGGCGTCACGGCCATCTGGCTGCTCCCCTTCTACCCTTCCCCTTGGAGAGATGACGGCTACGACATCTCCGATTATATGGATGTCCACCCGGCTTATGGCACGTTACAGGACTTTCACGTTTTCATGGAGGAGGCCCATCGCCGTGATCTGCGAGTCATCACTGAACTGATCATCAACCACACGTCCGATCAACATCCGTGGTTTCAGCGGGCCCGCCACGCAGAGTCCGGCAGTGCGTTACGGGACTTCTACGTCTGGAGCGACACGGCGGACAAATACAAAGATGCCAGGATCATCTTCAAGGACTTCGAATCGTCCAACTGGGCATGGGACCCTATCGCTAAAGCCTACTACTGGCATCGGTTTTACTCTCACCAGCCGGACCTGAATTTTGATAATCCCGCCGTTCATCAAGCACTTTTTGAGGTCGTAGACTTCTGGTTAGCGATGGGCGTCGATGGCCTTCGCCTGGATGCGGTGCCGTATCTCTACGAGCGTGAAGGGACGAGCTGTGAGAACCTGCCGGAGACCCACACGTTTTTGAAAGCCCTCAGGCGTCACGTCGATCAGAAATTCCAGGATCGGATGCTGCTGGCGGAGGCGAACCAGTGGCCCGAGGACGCGATTGCGTACTTCGGTGACGGAGACGAATGCCATACAGCATTTCACTTTCCCCTCATGCCACGCCTGTTCATGGCGCTCCGTATGGAAGACCGATATCCCATTATGGAAATCCTTCAGCTGACCCCTGTGATCCCAGAGAGTTGCCAATGGGCGCTGTTCCTTCGTAACCATGACGAACTCACCTTGGAAATGGTCACCGACGAAGAACGGGACTACATGTACCGGGTGTACGCCCAGGATCAGCAGATGCGCATTAATCTCGGGATTCGTCGCAGACTGGCCCCTCTGCTGGGGAATGGTCGGCGAAAGATCGAGCTGTTGAACGGCCTGCTTTTCGCTCTCCCCGGCACACCTGTGTTGTATTACGGCGACGAAATCGGCATGGGCGACAACATTTTTCTCGGGGATCGCAACGGGGTACGCACGCCCATGCAATGGAGCCCGGATCGCAACGCCGG
>JBBRRL010000063.1:0-8376 GCA_038200775.1 Nitrospirales bacterium | reverse complement strand
GATATTTTCAGTCAAGCCCCCGCCCGTTATATGCGCAATGGCTCGAACATTGCAGAATTTTGCTAATTGAAGAATCGTCTTCACGTAAATCCTCGTTGGCTTTAACAGCGCTTCACCGACGGTCTCCTCGCCTCCGGGGACTTTCTCTCCGAATGCGGCCTGAGCTCCGTCGAGCAAAACCTTACGCGCGAGAGAATAGCCGTTACTGTGCAATCCCGTTGATGCAAGGCCGACAAGCACATCTCCGGGTTTCATCCGGGTGCCATCGATAATTTGAGTCCGCTCCACGACCCCAACGGCGAAGCCGGCAAGATCGTACTCCCCCTCTGGGTAACAGCCGGGCATCTCCGCTGTCTCGCCACCAATCAACGCGCAGCCGGCTTGACGGCATCCCTCGGCAATGCCCGACAGGATCGTCTCCGCTTGGCCGACAACTAGTGTCGCCACAGCCAAATAATCGAGAAAAAATAGGGGCTCGGCCCCGCAGACTGCGACGTCGTTCACGCACATCGCCACAAGGTCCACACCGATCGTATCGTGGCGCCCCATCTGAGTGGCGATCTTAAGCTTCGTTCCGACACCGTCCGTGCCAGACACCAGCACAGGCTCTCGATAGCGCGAGGAGTCGAAGCGAAACAGGCCTCCAAATCCGCCAATATCCGTCAAAACCTCCGGACGGAAGGTCGATCGCACCAACGGTCGGATACGACGCACGAATTCATTTCCGGCATCAATGTTGACGCCCGCTTTTCTGTAATCCATGGCTCCCATGCGGTTTTTGCCTAGTGAAAGCGGCATCTTAACGTGAGGGTCACCAGCGGGTCAACGCGGTCAGCGATGTATCGTGTTGAAAGGCCAGTGTAAGTTTCGTTGGCTTTCATGGCATTGGTCTTGCACTGTCTTAAGTTCAATACTGAACACGCCGAAAAGACTACCAGAGGGGGTTGGAACACCAACATGTTAACGATGGATAAAGAAAAACAGAAGAGCAAGCTCCTCACGGTGAAAGAGGTCGCGAACTACCTCGTCGTCACCGAGCGCACCGTGTACCGACTGATTAAAGATCCTGATTTTCCAGCCTTCAAAGTAGGCGGGCAGTGGCGCTTCAAGATCGAGCTCATCGATGAATGGATGAGTCGTGACAGAGGCAGCAATCATGCCGATTCCCAATCCCCCCGACCCAGCGAAGCGCTAATTTCTGCGCCAGGACGAATCGCCCACTAGCTCCACAACCGTTTCCACATGCATTGTTTGAGGAAACATGTCGTACGCTTGCAGTCGGGCTATCCGATAACCGGCTGCGACGAGAGTACAAAGGTCCCGTGCGAGGGTGGCAGGATCGCAGGATACGTACAGAATTCGCGCAGCAGCCAGCCGGATAAGACCAGCCAAGGCTTCTTTACTGAGCCCCGTGCGTGGAGGATCGAGAAGAACCAAGTCGTATTCTCCCGCAATGCTAACCCCCAACATCGCCTCCGCGGACATCGCTCGAAAGCGGCAGCGCCCTATATGATTCACTTTCGCATTCTCTCTGGCATCCGCCATCGCCAGCCGGTTCCCTTCTACTAGTGTGACCAGCGCGCCGTCGCGGGCAATTGGGAGACCAAAGTTTCCAATTCCGGCATAGAGCTCAAGAACGCGCAGAGTGGACGTGTCGAATTGGTCAACCGCCCAGCGCTTCACCATGTCACCCAATGAGGCATTCAACTTCCAGTTCGCTTGCGCGAATGACCCGTGACTGATCCTAAAAGTACAACCCGCAATAACCTCAGTCAGCGCGCTGTCTCCTTCAGTAAAACGGCGTGTTTCCCGACCGCGACCTGCCAGCAAGGCCTGCCCTCTGATGAGCCCATGCTCACGCACCGTTGCGAACCAGGCTTCCGCCTCAACCCGTGTCGCTCGCTCTGCGAGATAATGAATCACAACTTCCCCTGCCACGCTTGAAGCAGCGAGCGATACCTCTTGCAGATTCATCTTTCTAGAAAGCGGCAAGATACGATTGAGATGCGCCAACATCGCGTTTAACGAAGGCGCCAGCACCGGACACTCAGCGATAGGCATGAGCCGGCAACTAGCTTCCTCGTGATATGCAAGCGCCGGGGGCTGCCGATCAGCCTTCAGAACGGCAAACCGCGCCCGGCTTCTATAGCCGAAATTCTCGGGGGACGGAATGATCGCCCGAACGACGACATCATGTAGGCCACCGACGCGGGCCAATGTCTCGGCCAGGATCGCCCGCTTGAGCTCAAGTTGAGCGTCAGCCGTCGTGTGCTGTAATTGACAGCCGCCGCACTGTCCATAGACACCGCAAAGAGGCGCGACACGGGCGGCAGACGGCGCCAGGATCTCAACCAAGCGTCCCTCGGCAAAGCCGTTCCGCGGGCGATCGACAAGCACACGCACATTCTCCCCGGGCAGAACACCTCCCACAAAGACGGCAAGCGAGCCCTGATGCGCCAGCCCCTTGCCTCCATGGATAAGCTTCTCGATCTTCAATGCGACTGCGTTCTCTGATTCGGCGAGTTGGACAGGCATTCAGACATTCTAGCAGAAGGGGACCGCCCCAGGAACGGGATTCGTGGCCTGTCAGTTCTCGGGACGGACTTCGATGCCGAGGAGCTTGATCTTGCGGTGCAGGTGGCTGCGCTCGATCTTGAGGTCATCAGCGGTCTTGGAGACGTTCCACGAGCGTTCACGCAGCTTGCGACCGATATATTCGCGCTCAAAGGCAGCGCGCGCGTCCCTGAGAGATCCATAATCGAAGGCGGAGGGCACCTGCGGGGAGTGCAAGATGGCCTGCCGGACTAGCGGCTCTACATCCGACGCTTGAATATCCGGTCCGCGGGACATGATCATCGTGCGCTCAACCAAATTTCGCAACTCCCGTACGTTGCCCGGCCAGTCGTGCTTTGAAAGAACCGCCAGTGCGTCATCGGTAATCTCGCGGGAGCGAAGACCCTGTTCTTCTACATTCATCGTGATGAAATGGCGGATCAGCGCCGGAATATCTTCACGGCGCTCGCGCAACGGCGGCACATCGAGTTGGAGCACCGCCAACCGGAAGTACAAATCCTCTCGAAACGTGCCCTTGCGGATGGCATCAACGAGATTTTTGTTGGACGCCGCAATCACCCTGACATCCACCTTGATCAGCTTGGTTCCTCCTAATCGCTGGAACCGCTGCTCCTGCAGCACTCGCAGGACCTTGGCCTGGGTAGCCAGGCTCATATCGCCAACTTCATCCAAGAACAAGGTACCGCCGTCTGCTACTTCGAACTGTCCACGGTGCATCCCCATCGCGCCCGTAAATGATCCCTTTTCGTGCCCGAACAGTTCGCTTTCAATAAGCGTCTCGGGGATCGCCGCGCAATTGACCTCGATGAACGGACGATCTGCGCGCGGGCTATTCAGATGGATCGCCCGCGCCACCAACTCTTTCCCTGTCCCGTTCTCACCAGAAATCAGCACGCGGCTCGGCGCCGGTCCGGCCGTGTCAATCTGCCTGCGTAGTTCGACCATGACTCCACTTTCCCCGATCATCTTCAGACGGCGCGCCGCCTGTTCTTTGAGGGACCGGTTTTCTCGCTCGAGCTTTAACTCGTGCAAGGCATGGCGGATCAGCAGCGTCACCTTTTCGAGGGAGAGCGGTTTCTCGATGTAATCATAGGCGCCGAGTTTGATCGCCTTGACGGCGGACTCGATCGAGCCATGTCCGGACATAATGACGACTTGGAGACCGGAGACAAGTTCCAGCGCCCGTCGAAGAGTTTCGATCCCATCCATTTCAGGCATCCAGATGTCCAGAAACACCATGTCCGGTATTTCGGACTTGATCAGCTTAAGGGCTTCCTGGCCGGTCTTCGCGGATAAAACATCGTATCCCTCATCCTCGAGAATCCCCGTCAAGGCGTTAACAATGGCGGGTTCATCATCGACGATTAGGATGCGCGTGTTCATGGCAGACTATTATACGGGCAACTCGATGGTGAAGATGGCGCCTTTCGGAACATTGTTGGCGGCGCGAATGCGGCCATCATGATCAGAAATGATGCGGTGAACAATGGCCAGGCCGAGGCCCGTGCCGGTCTTCTTTTTGGAAAAGTACGGCAGAAAGAGGTTGTCGTGGTCTCCGGGTTGGATGCCGACGCCTTCGTCGGCGACCTCAACAATGATCTTTCTGAGCTTCGTTTCATGATGCGTGGTCACCCACAGCCGACCCTTATCGTTCATCGCCTGCACGGCGTTATCAAAAAGATTCACAAAGACCCGTTTCATCTGTTCGCGGTCGATCAAGATCGGAGGCAGGTTGTCACTGAGTGCTGTGACGAACTCGATGTCGCGATGCGCGGCGGAATACAAGAGGACGACTTCTTTAAGAGCCCCGTGCAAGGGCTGGCGCTCCATCACAGGCGTCGGCATCCGGGCAAAATTCGAAAATTCGTCCACCATGCGCTTGAGGCTGTTCACTTCATTGACAATCGTCATTGTCGACTGATCGAAGATGTCATTGAAGTCGCTCGCTTTCTCAAAGAACTTTTTTCGCAAGCGCTGCGCGGACAGCTGGATCGGCGTGAGGGGGTTTTTGATTTCGTGCGCAATTCGCTGAGCCACCTCCTGCCAAGCCGCCGCTTTCTGTCCTTTGATCAAAGCGGAAAGGTCATCGAAGACAATCACCGATCCCAGTTCCCGGCCCATCTCATTGCGTAATCGTGATGCGTTTAACCCCAACACCAGGGCGTTCCCCCGTAATTCTGCATGCCCTTCCCAGGCCACGGTCTCCCGCGCGCCGGCCCGCAGGCGATCCACCAGCTCCATGAACATCATCAGCCCCAGGGGCTTAAATACATCGGTGATCGACAGCCCGCGTATCTCCTCGGCCTTTAGACCAAGGATGCGCTCTGCAGAGCGGTTGAACGTCGCGATACGGTCCTCTGCATTCACGGATAGGACGCCACTGCCGATGTTATCCAATACCGTCTCGATATACGCCCTGCGGCGGTCCAGTTCGATGTTGGAGTGCTGGAGCGAAACATTGGCCTGCTCTAATTCCGCTTTGCTGAACTTCAGGTCTTCTGTCATGCGATTGAAGGAATCCACGAGCACCCCGATCTCGTCGCTGGCCTTGGCCGTTATCCGGAACGACAAATCCCCCGCCGCCACGGCCTTCGTGCCTTCCGCAAGTTTCTGAATCGGCACCGTGATGCTTTTGGCGATTTGAAAGCCAAACCAGGTCCCCGAGAGGATAATCACCAGCGCGATGCCCAGGACAAGCGCAATGTACTGTGCCTTCACCGGATTTTTGTACGCCTTGGCCTCTTTAAAGCTCTTGTATGACTGCGCGACTCTGTCCATCTTGGCGACCAGCGATTCAGGTAGATAGGTGTCCACGACGACCACACCATCCACCTCCCCAGGTCCCTTGATGGAAGGAATGGTCACCGCGGCTCGGATCAGATCTCCCAATTGAAACGAATTCACTTCGCCACTTGCAAGGGCTTTTTCGACGATCCGGTTCTCCGGATTATCGAGGATATGGAGAGGAATCTGGGAATCCACGGCGCGGGTCAGGATCTCTTTATTGCCTGAGTATACCTCCACACCGCTGACGCCATATTCCATACGTTTGCGCTGCATGGCCAACGCGAGCGTTTCATGATGGTCCAGGTCCAGCAGGCCATCCGCGTAAATTTCACGGCTGATCGCGCGCGCGGCATCGAGCGTCCTGGTGTGATGACCTTGTCGGTGGGCTTGCACCACATCCTGGGAGTCCTTCAACGCGTGTTCCACCTCCAGACCGAACCAATGATCGATGCTTTGAGAGAGAAGACCGCCGGCCAGGCCAACGAGTAGCAACGACGGAATAAGCGTAAACGCCACGAAGGCGGCCACAAGCTTGGTACGGAACCCTGATCCGAGGAGCTGGCGGCGCTCAAAAAACGCCTTCACCAGATTGCGAGACAGCAGGAGAATTAACAGAACAAGTAGAATAACATCTACGTTCAACAGGGCGAGGACCAGGATGTTGCTCGGGACAAAGGGAGTAGCTTGAGTCTTGTCGGAATAGTGGATGGTCAGCCAGACCGTCGGGAGCAAAAACGCCACCACGATAAGAATCGGGAGCAGGCGATGACCCGGACGATCGCCGTCCGCCTTGGGAGGAGATAGACGCGCAGAACCTTGTCCCACAGAGGGCATTCTAAGCTCGGCTCTCCGGCAGGTCAATGAAACGGTGAATGGCAGCCAGGCAGGAGCTTACTTCTAGTGCGCCGAGGAGCTCGCTTTCTCAACATACTTGATTCGAAGTGTGTACAACATTTCTTGTAGCAAGGTCTCTTCCTCGGGCGTCAAATTCCCCTTCGTCTTGGTCTCCAGAATACTCAAGACGTCGATGATCTCTTGGGCATGGGCTAAACTCTGAGGAGAACTTGAGCCTTCCTGTTTGGGACCTTCGCCGAGGAGCATGAGGGCGGACGTTCCCAGTGAATACACGAAAGACACAAAGCTGGGTGGCAGACGTTCCTCGGCCTGTGTCTTTTGCGCTTGCTCAGCCGCTGGTTCTTCTGATGTAGATGCAGGTGCGTCCGGGGTTTCGCTGCCTCTCCCCCGTCGATCCCTGATAACGAAACCTTTTTCTTCCTCCGCCATAATGTCTCCGTCCGCCAAGGCTTAACGCTACCACAGCGGTGCAATGAGACTCAATATGCCGAAGCGACCATTCGCCTCCTTATTTTTAACTCACCCCTGCCCCTGGCCCGCCATTACACGCAACATTTCTCCCGCCCTCCCCCGAACGCGCCGGGACGCGTCCTGTGCCCGCAGCCCGAGCCGGAAGCAAGCTCTTTCTCCCGTGGGACAGCGCCTTGCCATTGCACCCAACATTTCACCCCCCTCCCCCGGACGCGCCGGGACGCGTCCTGTGCCCCTGGACGGCCTCTTTTTCATTGCACCCACCCAGCCCTGAGGCCGCCAAGACGGCCTCTTTTCCACTGGCTTTCACTATCACGTTTCTTTCTCCTATAATGCCAGCCATGTCGGAACGATTTGACGAAGTCGTAGCGATTATGACGCGCCTGCGCGGTGACGGCGGCTGCCCGTGGGATCGCAAACAAACTCGCGAGACGTTGAAGCCGTTCCTCATTGAGGAAGCTTACGAAGTGTTAGAAACGATCGATGCACAGGACGACCGCAAACTGAAGGAAGAACTGGGGGACGTTCTCCTTCAGATTCTCTTTCACGCCGAAATCGGCCGGGAGCGCAAGACTTTTACCATGGATGATGTCCTACAGACTCTGGCCCAGAAGCTGATCCGCCGCCATCCACATGTCTTCGGCGAAACCGCAAAGGATGCTGCTCCCACTGCCGAGGAGGTACTCACCCGCTGGGAAGAGATCAAGAGCCAAGAGAAGGTTGCCGACTCAGGAAGCGTTGGTTCCTCAGCTCTCGATGGGGTACCGAAGGTCCTGCCTGCGCTGCTTCGAGCCTATCAATTACAAGTAAGAGCCGCTCGCGTTGGTTTTGACTGGCCGGAAGGTGAGGCGGGCTATCGGCAGATATTAGAGAAGATTCATGAGGAACTGGAGGAAGTAGAGGCAGCTCGCCCTGCTGTCCTCCCGGGGTCTTCTGATCCTGCATTGAAACACCTGGAGGACGAAGTCGGTGATCTCCTGTTTGCAGTCGTCAACTTGGCCCGCCATCTTAAACTCAACCCTGAGGAAGCGCTCCGCGGGACCGTCAACCGATTCGTATCACGATTCACATATATGGAAACCATCACGAAGGAACAGGGACGGCAGCTCTCAGACATGACCTTGAAAGAACAAGACGGGTTGTGGGAAGAAGCCAAGAGAGTCGAGCGACAAGATTCTGAACGATGACCAATGGCCCGCAAGATGCCGGCGACTATCGTGCCCCCGGAGGTCCCGCCCCTGATCAACCGACCGGGGGACATCCGATCAAGGCTGTGTTGGGAGGCATCCTCCTCCTGTGGCTGATTTTATGGATCGTCATTCCTAATCCCAAGGATCAGCCCATTGATCCGAAGACTGGCGTGACGCAGCAAACCCCGGGTATGACCACCGGGACACCCAATGTGCCTCATGTGACATCACGGACTCTGGCTGTCTTACCCGAGTTTAACGCCGCGGCAGTGTTAGTCCCGCCGGATACGACCAAGGAGCAGGTCGCGCATCTCATGCAGCGCTTTAAACGAGCACGGATTGATGAGACCCTGGTGCAGTACGTGCCACCGACAAGCAAAGGTGATAAGCTGGGACCTCACGCACTTGCCGATATCTATATTTTTTCTGAAAGCGAATGGGCCACGGCTGCAGCTCTCAGAGCCTTGGCAAAGGGTCCGCATAGCAAGGATGGTCGGCT
>JBBRRL010000062.1:0-8438 GCA_038200775.1 Nitrospirales bacterium | reverse complement strand
TCGGCAAGGCCCTGAATGGGGGCTTTGATGGTCCATGCAGCCTTCTCTCCATGGTCTTTATACAGCACAACAGTCTGCCCGGAATGCGTGATTTTCAATCGTGACACCCGAGAGCGATCGAATTCAAAGACCCGCTTCCGCCTGAAATCCTGCAGACTCTTTGTCAGAACCTCTCGCCCTTCGATGGACGTGAGTAGAACTTTTTGTTCGCCCTCGCGCTTGGCATACAATGTTGACGACAATGGACCGGCGTCACCGAATAGCACGGTCTGGTTTCCGGTGGGCAGGCGCACGGAAACCGACATGGCAGGCGACGCCAGGCCATACGTTGAAAGGTCCTTACCGGAATCGTCGACAACCCGAGACACTTTCGCCAGAATCAATGTGTGTAACAAGGCTTCGACGGCTTGGCGGTCCGCATCCATCTTCCTGGGCTGGACGATGGCCCAACTATCCGGCGGACCGGCCGGATCGCGGGTCAGCACAATATCCCCTGCGGGGGAATGGAGGGTAAGGTTCTGGACCTCGCTCTCCTTAAATGACATGAGGTGCTGGGATTCAGTCTCGCGTTGCGCGCGCTTGTTTTCCGCGGGCATCTCGATGAGCCAGACGAACAGCCCCAGCCCGAGAGCGAGGAGAAACAGGATAAGTATTGATCGCGACATTGATTAGTGGCGGGTGGGCAATGGATTGAGAGTGTCAGATGCCCGCGAATGAGCCGTGGATGATCTGAGTGGAACTACAGCCTGCGCCGGTGGCGCCATACAACAATACCCATAATGAGGCAAGCGGTCGGTAAGGCCAATACCTGCAGAGCCAAAAGCGCAGCAGCCTGCGAAGGCGTCACCAAAAACGTCGCAAACCCCGTGTCCTTTGGCGCAATCGTGATCAGGCCTTTTTCCTCGGCGAGCCAGGCCACCACGTGAAGGATAAAATCGTTGTTGCCGGGCGCGAGGTTGAGAAAAGCGTTGGACGCCAGATCCGAATCGCCAATGGCGACGATTGCCGGGCGACGGGTGTTATCGGAGGGCTCTTTTCGTGCCGTCACCAAAGCAGCTAGGGTGAAAGGACCTTGGGTATCCTTCGTGGGATCAAAATGGACCTCCCCTTTATCTTCGGGACTTGCCCAACTGCGCGCGCTTGATTTCGCCAGAGGGTGAAATTCCCAGTCGCTTTTTTTGCTGTCGTCCCATACGAGCGGACGAACGTCTGGAAACACGGTGAGCAGACCGCGCAGGTCCTGGGTCATCTCGTGCGTCCCGTAATTGCTGACGACGGGCATCGTCAAATCGCCATTTAAGATCTTTTGCTCATCGAGAACAATGCGGGGATCGAGGCTGAGTCCCCATGTGGCCAGCATGTTTTCGACACCGGCCTTTGATTGGGGGTCCACCATCGCGAGAAGCCGGCCGCCCTTGGCGACGTAAGCCGAGATTATCGCCTGCTCCTGGGCGGTGACGGGCCGTCGCGGGCCTCCCAAGATCAGGAGACTCGCCTCGGGTGGCACGGTCTTGGTCTCATATAGTGAGAGCGACTGAACGAAATAACCTTGCTGCTCAAGGGCCTTTTTGAGAAAGGCATATCCGCCTTCTGAGGTGTCGTCCAGTTGGTGTTCCGCATGGCCGGTTAAGAAGTAAATTGATTTTTTATCGTCCCGTACGACTCGCGACAGAGCATTGGTCAGTTCCTGCTCCGTCGGCGCCATGACGCGTGTCTCTTGTTTTCCGCTCTCCAGAACGGCCGTATCGAGCCGCGTGATCCCGTAGCGGCGCGCGAGGCCTGGCTTTTTATCAGGATCCACGAATTCAACTGCCAGCTTAGGACTTCGCGCCTGATAATTTTCAAGAAGATCCTTATAGATCGGATACTGCCCCTTCTCATTCGTGAAGACCGTAATCTTCACGTCCCGAGGCAAATCACGAAGGGCGCGGGCGGTCTGGGGCGCCAGAGTGAATCGCTTGGTTTCCGAGAAATCCCACCGGATCTCATGACGGGCGGCCAGGAAATTCAGAATTCCGAGGATGACGCCCACGAGCAGGACCATGAGGACACTATTCACACCCAGACGGACCGGGCGCCGGGAGAACTGCCGGAACAGATCAAAGTGCGTGATCAGGAAAATAGAGAGGGAGGCAACGGCGAGGGCTTCGAGGACCGCGACCAGGGCAGTCTGATGAGGCGCTCTCAGGTAGACCACTACGCCTGCCACCGCCAATGTCGCCCCTAGGATGCCTAATCCCAGGCTGAACCGCCGAGCCATCACCGCCATCGTTGCGATTCAAGCACGCGATGCGTCAGAAACAGGCTGAGGATGATGGCTGTGGCGAAATAGATCAGGTCTTTGCTGTCAATGAGACCCTTTACCAGATTGTCGAAATGGCCGATCGGCGAGAGGTAAGACATGAGTTTCCCGAAGGGTGAGTCACCGATTAATTGCCCTGCCCAATCAAACAGCCAAATGACCAGAAGCAGGCCAAAGCTTAGCACCACTGAAATCACCTGATTCTCGGTCAGCCCGGAAGCCACGAGGCCAACGCTCAAAAATACGCCACCCAGGAGGAGCACACCCAGATACGCGGTGGCGATCGGCGCCCATCGAAGATCGGCTATTGCGGCGAGAGCCACCGTGCCGAGAGCCGTCAGCGCCAGCATGCTCGCGAAGACGAGGAACGCCGCGATAAATTTTCCGACGACGATGTCTGTTATCGTCAGTGGTGAAGTCAGCAGTAACTCCATTGTCTTAAGCTTCTTCTCTTCAGCCAGCAGTCGCATTGTCAGGATCGGTACCACCAGCAACATCACGACGGCCATGTTCGCAAACGCCGGTCGTAGCACGAGCTGGTTGAGATTCACGTCGGGAAGGTTCCCTTGCATTCGCAGCATCTGGAGGCTCTGGTTGCTGATCGCGAGAATCGGCAGAAACAGCAGCAAGCCCAACAACAGCAAAAATACGCCCGCGACGACGTACGCAATCGGAGAGACAAAGTAGGTCCTGAGCTCTTTGCGTACAACCGCCCCGACAGGACTCACCGGTGGACCTCCTCAGCCGTTGCCTCACTGTCCTGCTGAGACCCGGGAGCGGCCGGACCTGGGAGAGGTTCTTCTTGAGTCAGCCGCAGGAACACGTCTTCCAATGTGATTGTGACCAGCTTCAGTTCCAGCAGGCCCCACTGACGCTCCACCACAAAGCGCGCAAGATCATCACGCAGATCCCGACCCAGCTCAACTTCAATGAGAAAACGGTTCGCGTCATCGGAATGGACCGAGAGAACACCGGGGATTGACGACAACTGTTCCACAATGTCGGATGGAGGCGCCTTGAGCGTTAGGCCGACCTTTTCTGAGCGGCGTAGTCTGGCGGACAGCCGTTCTTGGGAGTCCTCGGCGACAATCCGCCCTTCATGAATGATCACGACACGATCTGCGACTGCCGTGGCCTCAGGAAGGATGTGCGTGCTCAGGATGATAGTATGCGATCCGGCAAGCTCCCGGATCAACTCGCGAATCTCGATAATCTGCTTGGGGTCAAGACCCGTCGTCGGCTCATCGAGGATGAGAACGGCCGGGTTATGGACCAGTGCCTGCGCGAGACCCACGCGCTGCTTAAAGCCTCTCGAGAGATTCGCAATTAGACGACCGCGCACTTCCCCGAGGGTGAGTCTCTGCATTACCTGATCCAACGCCGAAGGGATCTGCTCTGCCGGAACCCCCTTGATGCGAGCGACGAAGACGAGGTACTCCGCGACCGTCATTTCCGTATACAGGGGCGGGCTCTCGGGGAGATAGCCGATTACGCGTTTCACCTCCATCGGCTGATCAAAGCAGTCAAACCCTGCCACCCGCGCAATGCCCGAAGTGGCCGGCAGGGAGCCTGTGAGAATCCGCATCGTCGTGGTTTTGCCGGCGCCGTTGGGACCGAGAAATGCCAACACTTGTCCTTTGTCGACGGAAAAGGTCACATCGTCGATTGCGGTTTTAGGGCCGTAGCGTTTTGTGAGATGTTCGACGTGGATCATAGAGTTGGCACCCGGGATGTTATCGGTTCAACGAGAGGGCCGTCAAGGAGGCCAGCTTCATTTTATTGCCCCGATCATTTTTGCGCCGCCCCAAAAATCTTATTGACAATTTGAGGGGTTCGGATATATTCACACGAACTCTCGTGGTGTCTAGGGAAAAATCCCTAGTAGGAGGTTCGATAGACAAACAATTGGCCACTCTCAGCACCACTCTCAACAAAGGGGGTAACCGGATTGCACGCACTAGGTAGGCATCTGCTACTTGAACTCAATGGGTGCAACGTCAAACTCCTTAACGACTTGAAGAGAGTGGAAGAGATTTTAGTTGCGGGGGCGAAACTGGCGAAGGCCACCATCATCGGCACCCACCTACATCACTTTAGCCCCTTTGGAATCAGCGGTGTCGTTGTGATTGCAGAGTCCCATCTGGCCATTCACACCTGGCCGGAGTATGGATACGCCGCCGTTGACATTTTTACCTGTGGTGAAACTCTCTGCCCAGAGATCGCCGCCCAGTACCTTGTGGAACAATTTCAGTCTCGCCAGCCTTCCCTGATGGAGCTCAAGCGCGGGATGATGCCGAGATCCAAGGCGTCGAAAGTGGCTAAAGACGAGAAGGAGATTTTCGCCTATGGCCGCCCGAAAGAACTCCAAGTGGTTTCTTGAGGTCTTAGGGCCGAACGAAGGACATCTTCACAGCGTCAAATCGGTCCTCTTCTCCAAAGACAGCCCGTTCCAGCATATTGAAGTCATCGATTTCGGTGACTACGGCCGGTCCCTCGTTCTGGATGGCAAAGTCCAGTCGACACAGACTGACGAATTCATTTACCACGAGGCCCTCGTACATCCCGCGTTGCTCACGCATCCGGCCCCTGCCGGCGTAATGATAATCGGGGGAGGTGAAGGCGCGACTCTGCGCGAAGTGTTACGCCATCGATCTGTAAAGCGCGCGGTCATGGTGGATGTCGATCAGGAGGTCATCGATGTCTCACAAAGGCTCCTGCCGACGTTTCACGCCGGGGCATTTGATGATTCGCGAGCTGAGATCATGATCGATGATGGACGCCGCTGGCTTGAGACACATGATGAAGTTTTTGACGCCATCATCATTGACCTGTCCGATCCAATTGAGGAAGGTCCATGCTATCGCCTCTACACCCGCGAGTTTTACCGTCTGGTCAGTAGCCGTCTGGCCGACGACGGGGTCATCGCCTTACAAGCCGGGACCACCGCGGTCCATGACCTCCTCAATTTCGGATCGATCCACCGGACGCTGAAAACAGCATTCCCGACGACCTGGCCCTACACGGCGGGGGTGCCATGTTTCGGCCTCCCATGGGGATTTCAAATCGCTTCGAAGGAGCAACTCGCCCAACCCTATACGGCCACTGAATACGAGAGTCGGATCGCGACCCGTATAGCCGGCGAGTTACGATACCTGACCGGGGCGCTGTGCGCGGCACAGTTCGTCCTTCCTAAGCATCTTTTGGCGGGAATAGAAAGCCGGTCGCGTCTCATTGAGGACGATAGACCGTTGTATATCTACCACTAACAGCCCGCACATCCCCGAACTGGTATAATTCCCCCGCCTCATGCGAAGCATGGAAGCATCTCCACAGGCACGTGCCTTGCTAAAAGGACATTAAGTCCCGATGCGAATTCTACTTGTCGAGGACGAGATAAAGGTAGCCTCCTTCATTCGGCGGGCGCTGGAAGAGGAAAGCTATGCCGTGGATGTCCGCGCGGACGGAACAGAGGGCCTGGATCTGGCTCGGGAGGCCGTGGACGGCCGCTACGATCTCATCATTCTCGATCTCATGTTACCCGGCCTTTCCGGCCTCGAGATACTCCGAGCGCTCCGCAAAGACCAGATCACGGCCCCGGTCTTGATTCTCACCGCGCGGTCGGAGATTGATCAGAAGGTGAAGGGGCTGGATGCAGGCGCCGACGATTATCTGACAAAGCCCTTCGCGATTGAAGAACTGCTGGCGCGGGTGCGCGTTCTTCTTCGGCGTGGTTTCGGCGAGACGACGGGCATTCTCCAGGTAGAGGACCTGATTTTAAATCCTGCCACCCGAGAGGTGACTCGAGGCGGGAAACGCATTGAGCTGACGAGCAAAGAGTATGCTCTTCTCGAGTATTTGATGCGCAATGTCGGCAGGGTGCTGACAAGGCCGATGATCGCGGAGCACGTCTGGAATCTTGATTTCGATACTTTCACAAATGTGATCGATGTCTATGTCAATTACTTGCGGAACAAAATCGATCGAGGGCGGGATCACAAACTCATTCACACGGTACGAGGGACCGGTTACGTCCTGAAAGCCCAATGAATTCTCCAGATCAAGCACGGGAATCGGGGAGCAGACTATCTCTGAAAGTCCGGTTAACCCTGTGGTACGGGATCGCCCTCGGAGTCATTCTGGCCATCTTCGCCACCACCCTGTACATGGTGATCGCGCGAAACTTAAAGGAGCAGGTCGACCACTCTCTCGAGGAAGCAGCGAGTGTCGCCGTGAAAGCGCTCGAACAGCGTCGCGAAGGGCCGTTCTTCCAATTCGATGATCTTGTGGATGAGTTTCCGGAGCTCGCCGTGCTTGACAAGTTTTTTCAGATTTTCAGCCCAGCGGGAATGATCACGATTCAATCTCCGAACGTGCGCCGGCTCGCCATTCCACTCAGTCGAACGGCTATCGCTGCGGCCTTGGCAGGGCAACCTGTGTTCGAGTCCGCGCGGTATGAAAAAGAGGCCCCCGTGCGTCTCCTTTCTGTTCCTATTCAATACGGAGGCTCGCTGACCCACATTCTTCAGATCGGTACGTCCTTACGGCAAGTGGAAGCCATGCGCCAGCGCTTAATTTTTACGCTCTTGCTGACAGGGCCTCTGGCCCTGGCCATCGCGTTGGCGGGGGGGTGGTTCCTGGCGGGCAGGGCGCTGCAGCCGGTAGAAGCCATCACAGAGGCCGCGCGGCGCATCGCTGCCGGCGATTTGACTCAACGCCTGGTCGTTTCACGGTCGACAGACGAGATCGGACGGCTTGCGACCACTTTCAATGAAATGATTGCCCGTCTTGAAACCTCGTTTCGCCAGGTTCAACAGTTCAGCGCCGACGCCTCTCATGAACTGCGGACCCCTTTGACAGTCATGAAGGGAGAAACCGAACTTGCGCTGCGCCGACCTCGATCGCCTGAGGAATACCGGGTAGTCTTAGAGAGCAATCTCGAGGAGATTGACCGGATGGCGCGCATTGTCGAAGATCTCTTATTCCTATCTCGTGCTGATCTCGGTGAAGTTCACATGGAGCATCAAGCGGTCAGGCTTGATGCACTTGTCGAAGATATCCAGCGGCAGGCTGCCGTCCTCGGCCAAGAACAGGGCATCGAGGTGCTGATTGAGGCCATTCAACCCGCCATCGTGTTGGGAGACGAACTTCGACTGCGGGAGCTAGTCCTGAACATCGTGGAAAATGCCGTGAGGTATTCGCGTCCTGGTGGGCAAGTGAAGATGGTGTTGACGCGGGATGGCAATGCCGTTTATCTCACCGTCAGCGATCAAGGCATCGGAATCCGAGCGGATGCGCAGGGGCGGATCTTCGATAGGTTTTATCGCGCCGATGAGGCCCGAGCGCACTCTCCTAAAGGCACAGGCCTCGGACTGGCCATCTGCAAGTGGATTGCTGAAGCACACCTAGGGCATATCGCGGTCGAGAGCGAGCCAGGAAAAGGCTCTAGATTTACTGTGGTTCTACCTGTTGCTCCGCCCTAATACTCGCCGAATTCCTAGGTCTTTCGGAACTGATCCGGCCAGGTTAGCCAGTTCTAATCTTGTCCTAATCGTGCTCTCATTCTGACTTGCTACCTTTAATAGCAACTCGAACCCACCATTTGGGTTGATACTCGTTAACATGAAAAAGGAGGAGTGTATGAATTCATTTTGGCATCGTTATCTTGGAAAGACCGCGGCGCTTGTTGTTCTAGGCGCGGCTCTCTATCTGGGCGGCGAATATATCAGCTATAACCATCAACCGGCATCGGCCGCGTCAACCCCAATTGCCGCGCCGGCCGTGGCGCCAGACACAAAAGTTCAAGTTCCAGGCTTCACAGCTGTGGCGAAGGCGGTGACACCCGCGGTGGTAAATATCACGTCAAAGGCGGTGAGAACCAGGGATTCTCGGGCACCATCAAACAGGATGCCGGAAGAGTTTTCAAATACTTTTGCCGTCGGCTATGCCCAAGCCTTCAGCTTCATGTTCTCCGCCCGCCCCGGCACCCCGGCTGCGACGATGGACGGACAAGTCCCCAACGAGGTGATGGAAGAGCGCCTGCAACGCCTCCAAGCCGCGCTCCAGCACGGTGCAGCCTTGCGTTCAATCAGGCCAGCGTGGGCAAACGCTGCACCGTGCTGGTAGAACGCAAAGGCCG
>JBBRRL010000061.1:0-8454 GCA_038200775.1 Nitrospirales bacterium | reverse complement strand
TTGAATCAGATCGCCTGCGATCGTCCCGGTCTGCACCGATTTGCGGAGGTAGGTGTCCGGAGCGGTCTGGACATAGACAAAACCCTGACCACCCAGCTCGATCACAGCGTCCTTGGGCAGGACCATGACAGGGACATCGTTACCCAGCTTCAGATTGACCCTTGCAAACATTTCGGGTTTTAACATCAGGCCCGTGTTCTTGACATCACAGCGTATTTTGATGGTCCGCGTACTAGGATCGACGACATCTCCAACATAGACAACGGTCGCGTCGAACAGCTCCCCCGGATAGGCTTCCACAGTGACGCTGGCGGCTCCGCCTTTCTTGATGCGCCGCAGATCCTTTTCGTATACCTCCCCAACGACCTGCAGCACGTTGAGGTCAGCGATCGTGTACAACACCTGGGACGCGTCGTTGCCGACCGTCTGGCCGACCGTCACGTTCCGCTCAACAACAGTACCGGCGAGAGGGGCCCTCAGGTCGAATCGCGAGCTAATTGTCTGCTGGCTTAGAGGTTTGTCCAGCTCGGAGGCGGGGACCCTGAGGGCCAACAACCGCTCGCGCGCTCGCCGGTATTCCGCTCGAAACTTGAGAAAATCGTTCTCCGCCTGGACCAAGTCTTTCTTCGACATGGCCTTGTTCTCATAGAGCTCCTTGGCCAAATCGAAGTTCCTGGCTGCAAAATTGAGATCCGAATCCGCTTTGACGTAGTCCGAATAGGCAGAGCTGAGCTCGGCGCTGTCTATGCGCACGAGCACCTGGCCAGCTTCGACCTTCTGGCCTAGTTTTGCCAGCACGTTGGTGACGCGCCCCACGAGTGGGGAGGACACTTTGCCGTAGCGGTCCTCGCTGTACTGTACCTTCCCCGAGAGTGTCAGGTCGCCGAACAGCGGTTTGAGCTGCACCTCTTCTACTGTTAATTGCCGTTGGGCCTCCGGCGAGATGCGCACCGTGTTGGCCTGCAGCGCCTTGTGGTCTGGCGGCGTGGTCTCGGTCTTGCCGTTCCCACAGCCGGTCTCCATGAGCATGACACTCAAGAAGAGGCCCCAGAGAAGAATGATTTTCACCGCATCACCTGGCGGCCGACGGCCGAGTTGATCTCAAGCAGGCTTCGTTGATACCCAAACAACGCCTCCAGGTAGTTCTGCATCGTACTGTTGAACGTGCGAAACGCATCCAAGACATCGAGAATCGAGGTGCCGCCGCGCTCGTACGCCTTTTTGGCGATCTCTCTGGACGCTCTGGCATCCTCTAACACTCCACCACGGTAGGCCTGCACGAGCATCTGTTTCTGAATGAAGTCGCGATAGGCGCTCTCTACGTCTAATTCGACCTGTAAACGGGTTTTATTTCGATCTGCCTCGGCGGCCTTGAGCGCCGCATCTGACTGCCGGATGCCGCCCTGGTTACGGTTGAACAACGGCAGCGGCACACTCAGGCCGGCGCCGATCTGATTCGGGGAATTCGGCCCTTCAGGTCCTTGTATGTTTTTATCCACTCCGATCGTGACGTCAGGGATACGAAACGCTCTGGCGAGCTTCATCTCAGCTCCTCGCTGAGCCACAGTGCTCTCTTTCGCGAGTAGGTCAGGACGACTGACCAATGCCTCCGCCTTTAAGGCCTCCAGCATGAGGGTCGCGTCTTTGTATTCGAGTTCTCCCTTAAGAAGGAGATCGACATTCGGACGGACCCCGATTAGCGCCTTGAGTGTATTTTGCGCTGCAAAAAAGTCCTGAGTTGCGGTGATCACCTGATTCTGAAAATCTACGGCTTGCACGCGCAGCTTGATGAGGTCAGCCTCCGCGATCACGCCTTTTTTAAACCGGATGGTGTTGATATTGACGACTTCGTTGAAAAAGGAGCTGCTTTCTTTCCCAAGCTCGAGCCTCCGCCGCGCTTGCAACACCTTGTAAAACGCCTCTCTGAGCGAAAAGCCAAGGGTTCTCACCGAGTCGGCGAAGGCCGCCTCGGCAGACTGTGTGGCATACCTCGCGCTTTCCTGCCTGTAGGCGCGTTTGCCGGCAAGTTCAAAGAGTTGATCGACCCGTCCCGTCACAGACCCGGTCCGATTAATCGATCGTGTCGTTGATGTGGTGGCATCGACGCTCAGGATCGGATTGGGAAATAGCCGGGCCGTGACTTCCAAAGCTTTCGCCGAGTCGATCCCATACTGGGCGATCAGGAGATCGAGATTCTGCCGCAGAAAAAGCGCCGTCGCTTCATCCACCGTCAGGCTGACACTGCCAGCTGTAGCGGGCGGCTCGGGCACAGGTCCTGCCGCGAAGGTCGGGCCGCACAGCAGGCCTGTCGCGACCACAGCGCAGCTGAGCCAAGTTCGTAGCCGCACATCGGAAATGTTGGGGCAGCCGGTCATACGACTCCTGGAAAACGACAGCTGACAGCAAAAAATGATTAGTCGCGAGTGGAGGAAGTAACCGCTCCCGCCAGACTCTCACGCAGTGTGAAGATCAGAGGCGGTATACGGAGTGACGCTGGTATAGAGGCGTGTCGCTACACGTAATGGGAATTAAGGATGCGCGCAAGCCATCACGATCGTGTACCCATGACAGCGGCTCACACTCGCCTGCATAGAGAAACACACTGAGGACGAAGCTGTGCGGCTTCCGCTCTTCTGGAGAGGCGGGGGCGACAGCCGGCTGCCCCACCGCTGTCGGCAATGGGATATCGTCTGTCAAATCAAACATGTCGGCCACGCCCAGGCCGGTAAATAGGATCCAGGCAATGAGCAGAATCCAGATCCGGGCTGTGGGATTTAGTTTTGAAAACATAAGGCCATAAAACTAAATAGCTTTCCACGTATCCTGGCTAATTTCTGATTTAAAGCCATGGGACCGATTGTCAATATTATATGCCATCTAATTTTGTTTGACTAAGTATTACTTCGAGAAATCTTGCGGAGGCACCGGTGGAGCATCCTCGACGGTGCGCACGCGTCCGAACTGGTCATACTCGATACGAACGCCATGGCGGCTGATCACTCCGAATTTGTAATAGTAGGTTTGATAGAGATATGGCCCGTATTGCTTTTCATCCACGCTCGAATAGCCCACCATGCGTTTCCGTACATCCTCGCGGGTCATTCCATAGTGTACGGCTTTCTTATAATATTCAAAGGGAAACGTCCCCCGCCGCTCAATTTTAGACCATTCCATTCCGAGCGTGCCCGCCAAGGTCTTCATCTCCTGAACGTACCAGAGGCGATCAGCGATCACCAGCACGACAACAGTCCCGATAATCAACGCGATCCATTTGGCAGACCAAGGCATGGGGTTCTCTTGTCGCGCGCGTCAGCGATGGGATCGACGGCAGAACTTCATGGCCCGGCAAGCTTGGGAGCAGGCACGACCTCAACGTCCTCAGGCACCGAAAAAACAAAAAAGTCATCCTTCAAGCCGGAATTCGCCCGGATATTGCTGAAGACAATATTTGAGACGCCTCCATTGACATCATGGAGTTCTACTCTCCGCAGATAATAACTCTCGGGGTCTACCTCAACAACAATATGGGGTTGATCCGGCCCGCCGCTCAAGGGCGTCAACGAGAGAAGGGGGACGCGGCGTTTCGTGGGCTCAGGAACCGCCGTGACCGCATAATGTTTGTCGAGCCGCGCCGCGCCTTGAAGGAGCTGGAGGGGGGCCTGCGAGTCGGCCATCTTCGAGAGCTGACCGGTCAAGACCTGTTTGTGCTCCGGCACATAGAACTGGACCTGATCATTGTCGACGAAGATCTGTTCCAGGTTGGGTTCCAGGTAATCCCAGCGCAACTTGCCCGCGCGCTTGAGATAGACCCGACCCGCGGATTTGAGCGCGGTCGCAAAACCTTTCACCGAAGTGATCTGATTAAAATCGGCCGTCAGATCGTTGGTCGCACGGTACCGGGCTTCTACCCTGGCCACGATATCTTTAATGGGATCGGCAGCGGCGTCGGTAACCGTTGCTGCGGAAAGGAGAACTATCCCCAGAAAAAGAGGATGGGCTGCTTTTCGGCAACGGAAGATTGTTGGGCCCGCGGCGTGCATTACTGAAGAACAGTCTTGCCCATTTTTCCGCCTGTGCAGGATGGTCCTACGTAACATCATGCGCTTCCATCATCGACTCCTACCCTCTTCATGATTACCTCACGTCTCCCGTCGCGGCTCGGGGCGCCGACAATCCCGTCCTGTTCCATCATTTCAACCAGACGCGCAGCACGAGGGTAACCAATGCGGAGGCGCCGTTGCAGAAAAGACGCCGATGCCTGCCCCGTCGTCATCACTATTTCCTTGGCCTTATCGTAAATCTCATCGCGACTCGACTCGTCGGCGCTTGCCTCATTTCCACTCGCCGTAAGTTCTTCGGCATAGGTCGGCGGGCTTTGGTTTTTAATAAACTCCACCACTTTCTTGAGATCAGCGTCAGGCACGAAGGCGCCATGGACACGGCTCAGTTTCCCGGCGCCGGTGGCCAAGTAGAGCATGTCTCCACGGCCCAGCAGTTGGTCGGCTCCGTTTTGATCAAGAACGGTACGCGAATCGATTTTCGATGCGACTTGAAAGGCGATCCGTGCCGGAAAATTGGCCTTGATGATGCCGGTGATCACATCCACAGAAGGGCGCTGCGTGGCGAGGATTAAATGGATACCCGCTGCACGAGCCATCTGAGCCAGCCGCGCAATTGAATCCTCGACTTCTTTGGACGCCACCATCATCAAGTCGGCCAATTCATCAATGACGATGACAAGGTAGGGCAGCGGCGCAGGCGGAGTGCGGGGAGCGGTCGCCCCAGGCGACGTAGTCTCTCCGGCGGACAAACGCTCCTCTTCGGAAAGGTACTCGGTGAGTTGGACCGTGGCTGCCTCGGCCTCGAATGGCAGCACTCCTTGAAGTTCGGCCACGTTTCGATTGTATGTTTCGATATTCCGGGCTCCCCGTTCAGCCATGACCTTGTAACGGCGCTCCATCTCACGGACGGCTAACAGCAGACCGCGCGCAGCGGCTTTCGGTTCGGTGATGACGGGCCGCCAGAGATGGGGGATCCCCTCGTACAGGGCCAATTCCAGCATTTTGGGGTCGATCATCAGAAATTTAACTTCACGTGGAGGAGCCGAGAAGAGCAGGCTGAGAATCATGGTATTCAAACCCACGCTCTTCCCTGAGCCCGTCGCACCGGCAACCAGCAAGTGAGGCATGCCGCGCAAATCCGCAACGACAGGCTTCCCAAAAATGTCCTTGCCGAGGGCCAGCTTCAAGGGAGAACGCATCTTGACGAAGGCCTCGCTCAGCAGAATTTCCTTGAGCGCGACGTCCTCGCGGCGCGGGTTCGGCACCTCGATTCCGACGACGGATTTTCCAGGAATGGGAGCCACGATGCGAATACTCATTGCTTTCATGGCCAGCGCGAGGTCGTCCGCGAGGTTTACGATCCTTGCCACCTTGACCCCGCGCGCGGGTTCAAACTCATACATCGTCACGACCGGACCGACGTGTGTCTGAATGACTCGCCCATTGATACCAAAGTTGGCGAGGGCTCCGGTCAAGACGCCGGCTTGCGCCTGGATCTCATCATCGGTCAACCGCTCAACGGCGCTCGGGACATCACTCAGCAGGAGCTCCGCTGATGGTAGTACGAACCCCGCTGCCTCCGGCATTGCGGCGGGGGCTTCAGATAACTCCTCGGATGTGGCGCGCTTCTTCTTGGGAATCGGCTCTGAAATTTCGGGGTCCAGAGACCTGGCTTGCAGCCCCTCATGAGCAATCGTCGCGTCTTGGGAAATCCGGGAGCCCTGGGACCGATTGATCTTCACCGGCCTTAGGTTGGAACTCCGCGCCATTGGCATATTGGTGGTCTTGACACTCTGCCACCGTTCATTTGCCCAGTCACCCAGCGTCGCAAGAATTTCACGCGCCTCCCGAGCCAGCGACACCAACGACACAGGTGTCGCGATCAGGACTGACAGAAGGAGCCCGGCGCCCACAACGATATGCGCGCCCAGGGGAGCAATGTACGAGATCAACAGACGGCTTAGCACGTCGCCTAAAGAGCCGCCCGCATGCCCTAACTGGGTCCATCCGCTGGTCGCTGTCGGAATTCCCTGGACGCGAAGGGCCAACGCGGCCGACCAAAAGACAACGAGGCCGGCGAAGCCGATCGCGCTTCGCAATGTCATAGGCATGCCACCGGCGATAAAACAGCGTCCCCCAAGTACGACCAAGGCAATCGGTAACAGATAGGCGGCGCCTCCGATAAGCCAGTAGGCGACGGCCGCCCAGGTCGTGCCGACCTTTCCAATTAGATTGACGGCGGAGCTGCTGTGTAAGGACTCTTCAAAAAGAATTGGGTCGCGGGGAGAATAAGAAAATAATGAAAGGACAAAAAGCAGCGCCAAGGTGAGAAGAACCACCCCGACGATTTCATGCCGCTTTTTGGGGGCTCTAGATCTACCTCCAGACGCCATATCGGCCGAGAGTAGCACATCTTAGGAGTTCTGACAATGCAGCGCGCTATGTACAAACAACAAGGGCCACCTTGTTCACGGGTGGCCCTTGTTGTGGCGCTTATGACGCCTCTACGGTTTGGATGTTGAAACGAACCCGCCATCGGCGAGAAGGTGCTTCCCTTCGGGCGGTACCAGCGGCACCGGCCTTAGCAAAAGGCCGGTTTGCTCCTTCAGACAGTGTTACCTGAAACCGGTAACTTTGCCGTTGAGGCAATCGTCATCGAGCAAAGCCTGCGTCGGTACGTCTACTAAGGAGGCACGCTCCAGGAAGGTATCGAACCGCCGAGAGCGAGCCTAAGTGGTCCGGCGGATTAGCGTCTGACATAGGCCCCTCCTTTTCTATGTTCGGCGGAGTGGAACGTTTGTGCCACCGCGCCGGCGGAAGAGGTTATACCTCTTGTTTACACCCGATCGCGATTTGCTGTCAAGTCTTAGTAACGAGCTCCACTGGCGATGACTCCGAATCATGCATCGGTTGAATGCACCGAGCTGCCTCATCCCTACGACCGCAATTTGCGCACGCATAAAAGTGGCCGATCAAGCCATCCAGCATATCGATAACCCGCTCAGGAAACATCATTCCACCACACTTTTTACACTTGCGCATCTCTACTCCAGTTCTCTCAAGAGCCCGGGGACTCTTGGTGTGCTCGGTCAATTTTTGCCGCTAAAATAAAATCGCTTTCCGTCAGCCCATTAATCTTATGAGTCCAAATTTCGACCGCGCAAGCGCCCCATCGGACATGGAGATCAGGGTGGTGAGCCTCCTTCTCCGCAATTTCTCCCACCTTATTCGCAAACGCTAACGCGCCCGCAAAGTCTTTGAAAGGAAAATTTCGCTCCAAATGCGTGCGCCCGTGTGTCGCAGTCCAGCCACTCTTTAATTCGGCCAGCATCTGATCGACCTTCGCCGGTTCCATGGGAGGAACTCCCCCACGGCATGGGATACATGATTTATCTGCAAGGCTCATCGCACCCCATAAATTGAATTAATTTATTATACCCGCTGCGACGACCAGCCGCCAGTGCCTTGACGTTTACCTCGAATCCGAAAAATGGTTGGTTATATTCATGTAAATTCAAATAGTTATGAAATAACGGTATACTATTGCCCGAAAAATTTCTTTAGCGTCTCTTCCCCGCGGCGGATAAGGTCTTCGCCTTGCTGGCCTTTCAATATATCGCCGAAGGTCTTTTGGACCTGTTCCTGGACCTTTGATGTGAGGGCCTTGGTGTCGAGCGCATATCGCGGGGCCTGCGTCGTGCCGGTGATGACCATAGGCACCGAGAGACGCCCGTGTGCCATCAAGAGCTTTGCGATCGTGGAAGGGCCGGCAATGGCTTTGCTGAGCCCTTCAGAAAGGAGCAGTGAGACGTTCAGCCTCAGGGTTTTATTAAAACCGATCTCGCCACTACTCGTCGCGTCGAAGTCAGGACTTTTTGCGACCAGGCGGTCAACCCACACAACCCCTTGCTGCACTCGGAAGTTGGATTCAAGCACTGAAAAGACGGTGTCCCCGCCTAAATCGTTGGTGATGCCAAAGGCCTTGAATAATGTGGCCGCCTCCTTGAGCAGATTGATGCCCTCCACCTTCCCATCCTTGACCAACAAATGGCCTGTGCCCTCCAACGTGTTAGTCAACTCTGGGAAGGTCACCCCCTTGCCGCGCAGTTCCACCTCGGCGGAGGCGGTGCCGCTCACCAAGACCTTGTCCGTTCCAACCGCTGCCATCAGGGAACCGAGTTGGAGGCGTTGGACGGCGATCTTCCCGGAAAATGGCGGTGGGGCGGTGCCAGTTTTAGTCTCTGCTTCCGCCACCAGTTGCCCGCCGAAGACGTTCAGAGACAGATTCCGTAGCTGCACATGGGGCGGTTTTACTTCGACTGTCGCGGTTAGATCCGTTATTTGGATGGGCTTTGTCAGCGGAAGGGATAATGGGAGTTCGGTTGTGGTCATT
>JBBRRL010000060.1:0-8479 GCA_038200775.1 Nitrospirales bacterium | reverse complement strand
GGGATGATGTTGGTCAAGACTTCGGCGGCACTCTGGTACACGATCCAGTTCTGCCAAAGCCAGACGCTTGAGGCGGCAACCGACTCTCCCGCGCACGGCCAATTGCTAAAGCGCATTCTCACGCGCGACAGCCTGCAGTTATCGACCTATCTCTGGCAGCACCAACCAGCGTAGAGGGGGTGCTGACCGCTGTCACGGGAAAGATAAAGCAAAGGGGATACAAATCGAGTATCGTGCGCAACGATTGTCCTCGATCCGGATATTGGTTGAGGAAGGTAGGATAGGCAATTGTGTGCTTCGACTATAGGTGGAAAGGAGATGGAGAATGTGTGAACGCAACCCAATCCAATGTATTGTTCCGCCCTACATCACAGATGAGTTAGCCAAGTCGCCGAATCCTCACATAAGATCTCGCGCAATCGCCCAGATACGTAGCGCCGCAAGGATGCGGGCTTTTCGAGAAGCCGCACAGGCGATGCCGACACTGATGGCTGCGATGGCTCCCGACAAGCGCAAGCACCGACTGGTATATGATGCTCAAAAGAAGGATCAGCTACCCGGGAAACTGGTTCGTTCAGAAGGACAAGCAAAAGTGGCCGACGTTGCCACGAATGAGGCGTTTGATTTCTCGGGTGATACCTATGATTTTTATAACCAGCTATTCAAGCGAAATTCGCTGGACGGTAACGGGATGACGCTGATTTCGTCGGTGCAAGTCGGCGAAGTCGATGACAATGGGCAGTTCGTGCCGATGAACAATGCTTTCTGGAACGGGGAGCAAATGGCCTATGGCAATGGTGACGGCAGACTCTTTCGACGGTTTACGCAGTCACTCGATGTTGTCGGTCATGAATTAACGCACGGAGTGCAGTCCTTTACGAGCAACCTCAATTATTTTGATCAATCAGGCGCACTCAATGAGCACTTCGCGGATGCTTTTGGTATCCTGATTCGTCAGTGGAAGAGAGGCGAGACCGTGGCGAAAGCCAATTGGTTGATAGGAGCTGAAGTGCTTGTCCCGGCTCCGACACGGCGCGCAATTCGGGATATGGAAAATCCTGGTACTGCTTTTGTCAACGACCCAGATTTGGGTACTGACCCGCAACCTGCGCATATGTCTAAAGTTTATTCTGGAGCGCAAGATCGCAATGGTGTTCACATCAACTCGGGCATTCCAAACCGCGCCTTTGTGTTGACGGCGAAGGCCATAGGAGGAAAAGCCTGGGATGTCACTGGACGCATCTGGTATGACACAATGATACAGCTAACCAAGGACAGCAAGTTCATCGATTGTGCAAGGTTGACGATCCAGGTGGCCGCCACTCACGGAGCAGCCGCAAAGAAGGCGGTTGCCGCGGCGTGGAAGAAAGTGGGAATAACGGTCTAGCGGTTCGTGATCAAGGGACAAGCAAATGAAAGTGCGATTTACGCAAAGCGGGGGGTTTGCCGGCCTGGTTAAAGGATGTGAGATCGATACCGCAACTCTGTCTCCAGAGAATGCCAAAGAGCTTGAACAATTGGTGAAGGCGGCCGGAATTTCGAGTTCCGGCGAGCTCCTTTCCCGTTCAGGCCGCGATCTTCAGCAATACGAAATCATTATCGAAGACGGAACCAAGAAAGCCTCCGTCCTTTTTGATGACCAAAGCGTTCCGCAATCCGTCAAGCCATTGATCGGTTACTTAAAAAAATGCGCGAAGCCAAAGGCACCGTAGCTGTGATATATGCTGAATTTATGCTGGAACACGAGACTGTGAATCAGAGTGGATGCCCCGACCCATTAGACACGGACTTGCTGAGGGCGTGACTGGACAAGCGTCTTTTTCAGTTGCGGCGATTTAAGATGACCCAAGTGACTGGTTTTAGACCATGCACAAGCTCATACGGCAACCAGCGGTCGATATATCCTGTGCTCTGACAGGAAAGACAAGGTTTCAATGTCCCATGGCAGCGTTCGCATCGCCACCGAATCAGGAGTTCCATAGGCATAGGCATTGTGATCTAGACCCTTGTGGGAGACCCGGGAAACACTCGATCCGGGTCTCCCACTTGTGACTGGGTCGAATCTAGTAACTTCTTACTTCGCGGCCTTGATGGATGCGGCATGGCCCTCAGAAGTCGCCTCGGCCTGGACCTTGTCACCCACCTTCAAAGCTCCGTGCGTTTTCGTCGTCTTGTCCACGTGGAGACGGACTTCTTTGCCCGATGCATCCTTGATTGTGTAATTGTCGCCCTCGATCTTCAGGATTTCTCCATTGACGGTTTGGGCGGCAGAGGTGCTCTTTCCCATTTTGTCAGCAGAGGGCGAAGATGGCTCAGCAGCATTACTTACTGAGACCAGGCCTAAGGCTACGAACATCGCTAATACCGAAATGGATCGCTTCATGAGAATCCTCCTGTTGAATTGTGTTTTAAACCCCTGACAAGTAGAAAGATTGCAAAGCTCAGGCCAACCCAAGCGTAACTGCAAGTGAGGGAATTCCAACGATGTTTGATGCGGATGACCAAATGCGAAAGAGACTGTGCCTCATATACGGCTTGCTCAACCGCGAGTCAGGCGTGAGGGCCATACGAAAGTAAAAAGGGAGAGATCGTATTGAGTTTCTGAAAAAACCACAGTTAAGATACAGTAGCTGGTTCCTTCGTGAAGCCATGTGAGGAAGAGCAAAATGTCCTTTGAAGCCAGGCTTACCGAGTTGAAGATCACATTGCCGCCGGCGCCTAAGCCAGTGGCTTCGTATGTTCCGGCGGTACAGGCGGGAGAGCTGCTGTTCCTCAGCGGCACAGGGCCTTTCAAAGATGGCAAGATTGTGTTCACGGGGAAACTGGGCAAGGACTTAACCGTAGAGCAAGGTTATGAGGCCGCGAAGCTGACCATTTTGAATGCGCTTGCTATTGCCAAGCAGGAACTCGGCAGCCTGGATCGGATTACTCGCGTCGTACGTATGTCGGGCCATGTTGCATCGGCGGCGGGGTTCACGCAGCAACCTGCGGTGCTCAACGGCGCATCCGACTTACTTGTGGAGATCTTCGGCGAAGCCGGCCGCCATGCACGTCTGGCCCTAGGTGCTGCCGAGCTTCCCCTCAACATGGCGGTTGAACTCGAGTTAATACTACAGGTTCGATAGAGGTTCCAACTCACCGTAGATTTGCCTCCGGGCGGCGGCGGCGAACTGGACCCTTTTTCACCCGCCACCCCGGGCGGTGTCATACCCAGCCCGAGTCTGCATTACACCCGCCCTGGAGTCTAAGAAAACAGACTCCCTGGCCACTGGACAGCCTCTTTTCCCGAGGGACGCGTCGCTTTCCTCTATGGCGGAGCGCAGCGATTTGGCTTCGGGAGCGAGCTGATGACCCATTGCATAGGAAGAGCAATGGGTGCCAGGGCTGGTCGCCGACAGGCTCCTTTTCCCGGACCCGACTTTCCACCCCGCGTAGATTTGGCTGTGGGTGGCAACGAACGGGCGCCCGGAGAGAGCGCAGCGACTTGGGCTGCGGGAGCGAGCACCCTCCGGGCTGTTCGTTGACGGGCCCCGAACCCCAATTGGAGCCTTCCTCACTCCCTCCGATCTTCACCTAGCGTAGATTTGGCTGCGGGTGGCGGCGAACGGGGCGCCCTTGGCGCGCGCAGTGACTTGGGCTCGGGAGCGAGCACCCTCCGGGCTGTTGTTGACAGGCCCGAACCCCAATTGGAGCCTTCCTTGACACTCAGAAATTGCGCTTGTTATAGTTTCCGAGCCATCCGGCTTGGTTTTGCGGGGCGCAAGGCACCGGCCTTGCCCTTCGATTCCCCATTTTGAGAGAGGAACTGCTGTTGAGATACTTCAAGCATTTGTTGTTATTACTACCATTTCTCCTCGTCAGTCCTGTCTTCGCTGATACGACGATATTTCCGGATTCCGGCCCCATCGGCATTGAGGTGACACTCACGGGACAAGGCTTCGGCAAGTTTATCTCTACGAAGAACAACGTGGTGTTATTTGGAAGGGATTCGGGTCTCGTGCAGCATTGGGACAACCGCAAAGTGATCGTGCGCGTCCCGTCCAAAGCCTCCACCGGGTCTGTAACGGTCAAGAACGGTAAAAAGAGCCAACAGGTGGGGAAGTTCACAGTGCTGCAGCCGGAAGTGAAGGAAGTTTTGCCTACGTCTGCAACCGCAGGCGACATCGTACAAGTCCTCGGCAGCAACTTCGGGCCGACGATGGGGCAGAAAGATAGCGAGATGCAGTTCGGCGTCAATGAAGTGTTCTTCAACGGCGTTCCCGCCGAAGTCATTCGGTGGCGGGATTCACGAATCGAGGCAAAGGTTCCATCAAACGCTACGACCGGTCCGATTACAGTGCGGCTAGCCTCAGTCGACCCGCGTCAGGACGGCTCCTGCTGCGCACCTGTGGGGTACAGTGTCAGCGCGCCGGTAGACTTCACTGTTGTCACTACAGTCCAAATGGAACCAACAGAGGGTCCCATAGGAACGCCTGTCGTGATTTCAGTCGGCGGCTTTGGACAAATGACGCCGGGAAAGGATCTGGTTCTCTTTAATGGAGTTCCCGCGCAAGTCCGTGAGTGGGCGAACAATCGCATCCGAGTGACAGTACCATTAAACGGTACCACCGGGCCGCTCGTGCTCAAAAGAGGTGACGAGAGCCGGACCGTCGGCGAGTTCCGCCTGGCGCCGCAGCATGTGGTTGGGATGCAGCCCGACTCGGCCCCGGTAGGGAGCCTGGTCACGATCTCCGGTGAACACTTCGGCGTGTTTTCTGACAGCGGTCCTAATCAGGTCCTGTTCGGCGGCGTCCCGGGACGCGTATTCCAGTGGACTGACCGCGTGATCCATGTTTGGGTACCGGTGAGTGCGAAAACCGGCCCCATTGAGATCCGGCGCGGTGCCGTTAAGATGAATTCCGACGGATCATGTTGTGCCGAGAAAGGCTTCGCCACAGCCTCGGCGGGAGAATTCACCTTGGCAGTTCCCGAGGTTGAGTCAGTCGTTCCCCCTACGGCCGAGATCGGAAGCGTGATCACGATCAAAGGTTCCGGATTCGGAGATTTCGTTACCACCGACGAGCGCACACAAGACAATATTTCTCGAGAGGGCCATCAACATAAATTCACCACGTTCAGCGAAAATATTGCCAGGACTGCGGTGCTGTTTCCCGCCAATAAGGATTACGTCCGAGCCAAATATGTCGCGGGTATGGTAGAAAGCTGGAGTGACACCGAGATCAAAGTCCGAGTGCCGCGATTAGCAGAGCCCGGTGATATCGTCATCAGGCGGGGCTCCTGGGATCTGCTGCCCAATGGCGACTGTTGCAAAGATAAGCAGTGGGTGGAAACGGCGGTGGGTCACTTCTCTCCCAGCGGACTCGAGGAAATTGATAGGGACTATCGAAAGAACCTTCCCGCACAGGGTGGCGATGCGTCGTTCTAACGCCACTATGAAGCCGCTGGACCAACTCATCTTCACATGCCTGACAGTGATTGCCTTTCTGTTGACAGCAGCGCCGCTATCCTGGGCGGCGTCCTCGGGCACGCTGAGCGAGGTCAAGAGCGGAACGACAATGTCGCTTTTCGGTGTGAGTTTTGGGACACCATCGGTTGGTATCGTGGCCGGTAGCGGAGGGACCCTGTTGCTCACCACGGACGGCGGGGCGACGTGGAAGCAGCAAAAGAGCCGGACGGATGAAGCACTCTACGATGCCGCGTTTTCTTCCAAAAAGGTGGCGTGGGCGGTCGGCGCAAGCGGCACGCTGTTGAAGTCGAGTGACGGCGGCGTTACTTGGAAGCCCCAAAAGAGCGGTACCGCCGCCAATCTTTTTGATATCGCTTTCCTCGATCAAGACCATGGTTGGATTGTAGGCTCGGATGGCACGTTTCTGTCAACGGACGATGGCGGCGGCACCTGGCAGGATTTGCCGACAGGAACCCGCTCTTTCTTGTATGCGGTCCAATTTGTTGACGCGAAAAATGGATGGGCCGTGGGTGCGCTAGGCACGATCGTGGCCACGAAGGACGGGGGGCGCACATGGACAACGCAGGCCAGCAAGACTCCGAGCACCTTGTTCGATCTCTTTTTTACAGACCTGCAGAACGGCTGGATCATTGGAAACGGGGGCACTCTTCTCCAGACCTTCGACGGAGGCGCGAAGTGGGAGGATCGTTCCCTCTCGAAGCCCGTTGACCTGACTGCGACCTATTTCAGCGATATCAAAAACGGCTGGATCGTGGGGGACCGCGGTACGATTTTGAGAACCACGGACGCGGGGTTTATGTGGGTTCCCTTTATGAGAGGACCGAACGCGACGCTCTACGGAATCGCGTTTCTCAGCAGCAAAACCGGCTTCGCCGTCGGCGACAACGGCACCATCTTGAAAATTTCCATCCCCTAGGTCCTGACTCGCCGCTGTCATCCTGAGTCCAGCTCGTCCTTCAACGCGATCCATTTACCGCTTGGTCTTGATAGCGAGCGTGTTCTTGAACGCACTGCCACTGACCCAGCTCTCGCTGATTTCTTCACGCTCAAACATCTCTGATCGCCGCGCTTCAATACCATCAGCTTCACGGCCGTGAAGGACGAAGTTGCCAAGTACCTCTAGCCACGCAAGAGGGCTTCCTCGATGACGGATTCGGCAAAAAACTGCGCCGATAGTCTACCGCACCTCAATCATAGAAAAGCCCTCTCGACGAAATCCGTTCAGCTTCGCGATCGTATGTAACTGCCAATTCTCTGAGTGCGGCGGCGAGGCGGGAGTATCCAGCACATTCGACAGCTTCTGCCTGCGCCCGATACTTGGTCGCGAGGTCTCTTTCTGGTTTCCCCTTTGGATCCACATAGTGGGCGCCACGTGAATTGTAAATCTGGGTACAAAATCCATCGCGCATGTCGTCCGCATCCTTCGCATTGAGAACCACTGCAGCAGAACGATTGATCCACAATCCGTCCGGATCTTGAGGCACATGGACGAGGACATGGCCTACCATCGTCATTGCAATTTCCAGATGCCCAGTTTCTGTGCACTCTTTCCTCACGTCGTCGAGCCATGCATTGAGCGCGTCGCCGTCATATGTACCATCTTCACGTAAACCAGGTGGAGTATGCCACCCATTGAGCAAGCGATAGGCATTGGCTCCAATCTTCTTTTTGTCGTCGCTCAGTTTTTCAGCCTGGCGGTCCTCTTTCTTGGATCGAAAGGCAAGTCGAATCACCTCACAAAAGAATTCCTGTTCCGTCGCGAGCCGATGTTCGAGTAACTTTGGTGACGCGTCGTTGTGCTTGACCAATATCGACAGATACGCCCATTCCACACTGAAAAGGTCGTCTTGATTTGTACTTAAGTCATCCTGTAACGCCTTAATAATCTCAATTATCTGATGAGTGTCGAGCGAATGAGGGCTTTCTGAGGACCTGAGCGCCGCGAGCAAGGCTCGGGCAGCCCTCCCGCGATCAAGTGGCTGCTTGTCATGCAGCATTCTGTGAAGACATCGAATCGCTGCGCATGGTCTTGCGTGGCGGATGAGCTGATCAACGGCGAGTTCGAGGCCACTCTTTGCATCGTAGGGATTTGCAGTGGTGTTGCTCCAATAGGCCGATTCATCCTTCCCAAGAAGCAGCTTCGAGCGCTCCCACGTATCTTGTGTGAAAGGGAGAAAGGAGAGAAACTGTCCGATTTGCCCGGGGGTCCATTCCGAGGTCTCAATGCTATCAACCCACTGCCAACTCCGACTATGAAACCGGCTCCAGAAGAATCCACCCGCGAACTGTGCAAGCGTTTTCGGCTCGGACTCAAGCAAGCCAGCCAAAACCGCTCCGTCAGGATCATCGCCCGGGAGAGTCCCAAAGGCTATCCCCACACGCCAAGGCGACTCGACCGCTTTCGCAAAAGCAAGCACCGCCTCTACTCCTCCATTGGCGGCGATCTCCGCGATGGCCCCTTGACGACGGTTGTCTAATTCTCTGTGCTGTTCCTCGTAGCTACCCTTTTCTTCATACAAATCGAAATCTCGCTCGCTAAAAAGACGTTGATGGCGAAAAAATGGAGCATCGGGAGCCAGCCGATTGGCGATGACGCTAATCTTTTCGACCTGCTGGGGGTTCATAGCCCATTCGGCATCCGCAAAGTTTCTGTGTTTTGCGACTAAATCGATAAGTTCATTCCACAGGGGCAGTTTCTCCGCTTCCGGCATAGCGAGTACAATGTCAGACGCAAGATGCTCCAAAATGCGTTCGTGTGCGGGTTGAGGGAGATTTTGCAAATGGTCAATGAGCGCCACGAGTTTAGACGCATCTTTTTGGGCCTCGTCGACTGCCAATTCTGAATAAGCCATTGTCTGTTTCCAATAATCATTGTCCGTGACGCCCGGCCTCCAGTCATCAGGAATTGCCGCCCGCCATGCTGGCCTCCGAGATCCAGACGAAGCCCCATGAAATTGCGGAAGAAGAGTTAAAAGCAATCTCCACCCGATATCGGGAAGTTCAGTAAGTAAT
>JBBRRL010000059.1:0-8496 GCA_038200775.1 Nitrospirales bacterium | reverse complement strand
CTTCCCGAGGGCGACTGGATCACCCCGCAACGGCTTCAAATCTTTCTCCGCTATGTGCGGAACCTTGCTTTATTGGACCGTAGGCTGACGCCCGATCTGTACACCCTGGCGACAGCGGCAAAGCAGATCGGGGGTGATCAATTCGCGGTGACGTTAATCGAAACCGCCAAGGATTACGGGTATCCCCCGGATGAAGGCGATACATGGAGCCCGCATGCAATCACGGGAGCCATGACGTTCGGCATCGGCCAGGCCGAGTTTCCAGACGGTACCATTACACGAATGAAAAGCCGGCTTCCGGGACCGTCCCAGACATGGAGAACGCTACAACTCAAGCCAAAGCCGACTCCGATCAAGAGCAGAGATTGGGCGCAACGCTGGAATCCCCAAAGACAGTGCTCGTGGCCACCCGAGGACAGTCGCATCGAGTCATTCAACCTGCATGTTCGCGATCAGGCCAAGGCATTGATTGGCGCGGATCTGGCCCGGACGGAGAAGTTTACAACCTCGATAAAAGACGGTATCGATGTCCGGGAAACGCTGAGGCATTGGCACAAGCGCGAGATCTATGTGAAAGATATTCCACCGGCACGAGGCAGTATCGAGGTGGTCGTGTTCCTCTTCGACACGCCTGCCGATCCCGAGAAGTATTCCTGGCAAGCGACATGGTTTGCAGAACACGGTCAGGAGTCGACGCTGTCATTTTTTGCGACGCCCTTCAGAGAAAGTCTGATCGGGCCTGGTATCGGGCAATCCATTTACGGCGGGGCGATGTTCCTGTTTCCCCCGCGCCCGATCCCCGACATCTGGACGGACCCCCGAATCCCTGGCGGAAGCCTCGAAGAGCGGCTCTTGGCCGGCGCATTGCTGCATTCGCAGGAGAAGCACGTGGCAGTCATCTCGCCGATGCGGCCCCCGGCCCGTTGGCGATTGCTGGCCCGGCATTCTCGAAAGCAATTGGTTTCGATTCCGCTTTCACGTTTTTCCAGACAGACCGTGGATCGTCTGCGACGCTTCCATGTGCTGAACGGCCATGAAGTGCGCTCGTACGCCGCAAAATTCATCCAAGGTCTCTAACTCGTGGTCCCGTGAGGAAACGTGACCTTGACCGCTGGCCCGGTTTTCTGTATCGTTTTCTTTGAATGAATATCCTCCGGCGAATGTTCCTGGGGGGACTGCTCGGGGCCCTCTTCCTGCCTCTCCCGTCGCGCGCGGTTGAAATTGTTTCCCCGAAAGACGGCGCGGACATTCCACTCGGCTCAGAGGTCATCCTCCAGGTGCAGCCGAGCCCGGATGATGACATCGTCAGGGTCTACTTGTCCGGTTCCGAAGAGTCGCTGAAATACAACGACACGACCGGGTACTTTGAACAGCGACTCAAACTGCGCGGCGACGCCTTTGGGTCGATTCCGATTGAAATCCTCAGCATTAACAGCAAGAACGTCGTGAGCACAGCCGCCATCAATGTCAATGTGCAGCTCCCGCCGGTACTCCCGCTTATTTCGCTCCGGATCCACGCAGAGCAACGCAGGCTGGTCTTGGAAGGCATCGGTGAACGGCAGAACCTTCAGGTCATCGGTGAGTTTCCGGACGGCACGGTGCGCATCATCTCCGCCAAGCTCTATGGAACGACCTATGTGAGCCGCGACTCCAACATTGCCATGGTCGATCCCAACGGGATCGTGACGGCAGTGAATCTCGGCGAGACGGTCATTGTCGTGAGAAACGGGGAGAGCGAAACCCAGGCGCGGGTCCTCGTCAGAGCCAATTCCGGCGGCGGTGCAAAGCAAGATACTAGGCAGCTATTGCCATTCTCAGGCTTCGCCTGTAATTCCCACCTCCGTTTGTGATGCTGAGCCCTTCGCTTCTCAGCCTGAACACTTCGCTTGTCACGCTGAGCGAAGCGAAGCATCTGGATTGCTCGCTCAGGTAAACTCCGTGAAGGATCTCGATTTAGTGTCAGGATAAACTCCGGGAAGCATGTGCATTCGCTTGCCCCTTTTGAGAAAGCTCAAATCTCGCGTTCACCCTGTAGTCAGAGCATCTAGGTCCTTCGCTCTGCTGAGAATGACAAAAAGGCAAAACTCTCATCAGTGAAAAATCCAGGGAGTTACCTGAAGTCTTTCGACGCCTATCGTCGGGAGGGGCTTTGCTGGGACGCCGGGATATACAGCTGTTCGGTGTATTCTGTGACCATGCGTCGGGCGCAGAAACGCGGGCTTATACTTCGGATTGTCTCCCGTATCACGCCGAGCCACCCGCGGGGGACGCCGTCTGCGTCACGAGCGTAGTAGAGCGGGACCACTTCGTTTTCAAGTATCTGAAATAGCGCTTCTGTGTCGGTGGCGTCCTGGACAGCGGGGTCGGCATCGAATTCGGGGCCGCCGATGGCCCATCCGTTGGCGCCGTTATAGCCTTCTGCCCACCACCCATCAAGCACGCTTAGGTGTGGCACACCATTGAGGGCCGCTTTCTGGCCGCTCGTTCCACAGGCTTCCAGCGGCGCTCTGGGCGTATTCAACCACACATCGACGCCGTGGACCAGAAACTTCGCGGTGTGGATGTCATAGTCTTCGACAAAGGCGATGTGGCCGCCAAAGCCATGATCTTTCGCCATCGAGTACACCTGGTGGATCAGGTACTTCCCGGGCTCGTCAGCCGGGTGAGCCTTTCCAGCAAAGATGATCTGCACCGGCCTCCATGGATCCTGGAGTAAACGTTTAAGTCGCTCGGGATTGCTGAATAACAGGGCCGCACGCTTGTAGGTTGCGAAACGACGCGCAAACCCTATCGTCAAGGTCTGGGCCTCAAGTAAGGTTCCGGACGCCAGGACTTGGGTCGGATCGACTTCCCCGTTGATCCAGCGCTCGCGGGCGGAGCCGTTCACGTGCGCGAGCAACTTTCGCTTTAATACCAGCCGGACGTTCCACAGCTCCGTGTCGGGAATGTCTCCCAGCCTCTCCCATAACGTGGCATTCTCATGGTGCGACATCCAATCGGGTGCAATGTACTTGGCATACAGACGGCGCATCTCGGGGGCGATCCATGTGGGTACGTGGATGCCGTTCGTCACGCTGCCGATCGGTACCTTGTCCTCGGAAACACCGGGCCACAGGTGCCTCCACATTTGCCGGGAGATCTCACCATGCAAGCTGCTGACGCCATTCCGATGCCCGCTCAACTGCATGGCCAACACCGTCATGTTGAATGTGCTGTCATTCGATCCCCTGGCACGCCCCAGTTCTAGGAACTGTTCTCGGCCAATTCCCAACCCGGTGTAGAACTGGGTAAAGTACTTCTCCATCATTGCAAACGGAAAGGCGTCATGGCCGGCCGGGACGGGCGTATGTGTGGTAAAGACTGTCGAGGCGCGCACCGCTTCGACAGCGTCGTCGAACGACAGTCCGCCTTCGCGATACTCACGGAGCCGTTCCAACATCAAAAACGCGGCATGGCCTTCGTTGGCATGAAAGACTGTGGGGCGAAGGCCCAGCGCATGTAAGATCCGCACGCCGCCGATCCCCAGGACGATCTCCTGCAAGATTCGATTTTCCTGATCACCCCCGTACAAGCGGGCCGAAAGCTCCCGGTCCCAGGGCTCGTTCGATTCAACATTAGTGTCCATTAAATAGAGTGAGACCCGGCCCACATCCACTTTCCAGACTGTCACATCGATGGTCCGCTCGGCCAGGGGCACCTGCACGACGATTCTTCGACCGTCGGCCGAAATAGCGGGCCGGATGGGAGCATTGGAGAGCGAGAACGATTCATACTTGGCTTGCTGCCAGCCGTCAGCCGAAATGCGCTGGTGGAAGTAGCCCTGCGGGTAGAGAAAACCGATCCCCACGAGGGGCACGCCTAAGTCACTGGATTCCTTACAGTGGTCGCCGGCCAGTATGCCCAGCCCGCCGCTATAGATCGGGAGGGACTGATGCAGGCCAAACTCAGCCGAGAAATAGGCGATTAAGCTCTCCGCCATCTCGGGATGCCTGCGGGCGAACCACGTGTTGCGTCCTTCCATGTACTCATCGAAGGCAAGCAGAACGGCGTCATAGCGGCGATGGAATGCAGGATCCCCGGCCACAGCGGCGACCCGCGCCGAACTGATCTCCTGCAGCATCCTGACCGGGTTGTGGGAAGTCAGCTTCCACTGGGTCCGGTCGAGCGCTTCAAAAAGTGCCCGGGCCTCATGGTGCCAGCTCCACCATAGATTATGCGCGACTTCCCAGAGGCGAATCAGAGACGGCGGAAGGTGCAAGGGAGCTGTCGGGAGAGGGATGCGGCGGCCGTTCAAGAAACCTCCAATAGCAGGGTCATACTATATCAAAACCAGGACTAAAAGGCAACCGACCTAAAGACATGTTCATGCCCGAAAGATTAGTCAAAATGATTTCACTGCGAGGTCGGTAAAAAATGGACTCGATTCCGCAGCAGCAAGGATACGAGAACGTCCCCGTTTTCGGCTACAATCACGGCACCGATCCCGAGTTTCTCCGCCAGGGCAAGTCCTTTTTCCGGTCCCATCACGAAGATACCGGTTGCCAGACCATCGGCAGTGGTTGCATCGGGACTGACGATTGTGACGCTTTGGCAGCGCCGGGCGGGCATCAGGGTTTGAGGATCCAGAATATGATGGTATCGGACTCCATCTTTAAAGAAGAAACGCTCATAATCGCCAGACGTTGAGATTGATTCATCGACCGACTCCAGCGTGGCAAGCAACCTGTCAGGGTGACGCGGGTCTTGAATGCCGACCGGCCAGGCACTGCCGTCTGCGCGGCGGCCGGAGATGCGAAAGTCACCCGATAGAGCAACCAGAGCCGCCGTGGCGCCGGCTTTTTTCATGACAGCGACAGCGCGTTCCGCCGCATAGCCTTTGCCGATTCCGCCAACGTCAATTTGCATTCCTGGTTTTTGTAAGAACGCGGCGCGCGTGTTTGCATCCAGTCGGAGCAGATGGTAATCGACATATTGCGCGGCGATCCCCAGCTCCAGGGGAGTCGGGATGCGATCGGCTTCCGTCACTTTCCACAAGCGCACCGCCGGGCCGACGGTAATGTCGAATGCGCCATGGGTCATTTCGGAAATCTCAAGCGAGCGTGTGAGAAGTTCGAACGTGTCGTTGCTGACGGCCACGACATCGCGGCCTGCCGCCGCATTGACGCGGGACAACTCACTTGTTGCTAACCATGTACTGAGAAGCTCCTCAAGCCGGCGAATTTCTTGAAATCCCGCGGTGATTGCGCCCTGAGCGCTGGCCTGGGTCGGTGCGACGGCCGTGATTTCGGCGAGCGTGCCCATAAGGTATTGTGACCGCGTCACAGTGACCGGAGAGGCGGCCGGATCCGTTTCGGGCGACGACAGGTTTGTCCAGCTGATTCCGACAATCAGGATGGTGACTATGAGTAGAAGCGGGAAGCGGGTCACGGCGTTCGGCATACGCGCCACAAGATTCTACCAGAGCATATTTTAAAAATCATTTCGCCCGTGGGCAACACGCTCACCTGTTATAATGTCGCGGCGATGAAATCCTACATTCTAAAGCGTGAGGCGGATGATCCGCGCGATCCGCGCGCGGATGAAGGGACCTTCTCACTCGATTATCACGGGGACCTGAATGCCGGCCAGCTCGCGGCTGCGTGCGCCTTGCGCGGGCCTGTTCTCGTGATCGCCGGGGCGGGAAGCGGCAAGACACGCACGCTGGTCTACAGGGTCGCGCGCATGATCGAGTCAGGAATTTCCCCTTCGTCGATTTTGCTACTGACCTTCACCCGCAAGGCCTCTCAGGAAATGCTTCAACGGGTTGGCCTCCTGATCGGGGCACGTAGTGAGGGGGTACACGGCGGGACATTTCATTCCGTCGCCAACATGCTGTTGCGGCGGTACGGGAGAGCGATTGGCCTGGAGCCAGGGTTCACCATTTTGGACCGTGGAGACACCGAAGATGTCATTAACCTCCTGCGTACGCAGCTGGGCTTACACGACAAGACTCGCCACTTTCCCCGCAAGAACACAATCAACGAGATGTTTAGCAAGGCGGCCAACAAGCTGCTTCCGTTGGAGGATATCGTGCTGGGAGAGTTCCCGCAATTCTCTGAAGAAATTGCAGAACTGACTAATTTGCACAAGACCTTCGAGACCTACAAACGGCGGCGGTTGCTGGTGGATTACGACGACCTTCTTGTCCGCACGCGTGAACTACTGGACACCGATGAAGGAGTCCGGCGCCGAGTCTCCGATGCGCATCGATACATCATGGTCGATGAATATCAGGACACGAATGCGCTTCAGGCAGAAATTGTGCGCAAAATGGCGTGTACCCATGACAATGTGATGGCCGTGGGGGACGACGCGCAGTCTATCTATGCGTTTCGCGGGGCGACGTTTCGCAATATCATGGACTTTCCGAAACTCTTCCCGGGTACTCAACTGTTCAAACTGGAAGAGAATTACCGGAGTACACAGCCCATCCTCAGCCTGGCGAACGAGGTGATTGAACTCGCTACTGAGAAATACCCCAAGACCCTGTTCACGCGAAAACAGGAAGGGGCGACCCCGGTGCTGGCCAAGGCCGTTGATGAGAACGCACAGTCGCGATTTGTCGCGCAACGCATACTGGAGATTCATGAAGAAGGCACGCCGCTGAATGAGATTGCGGTCCTGTTCCGTTCGAGTTTCCACTCCTTCGATCTGGAAATCGAACTCACGCGACGCAACATTCCCTTCGTGAAACGCGGCGGCTTCCGATTTGTCGAAACCGCGCATGTAAAGGATGTACTGGCGCATCTACGCGTCATTCAAAATCCCCGGGACGCAGTGAGCTGGAACCGCTTATTACTTTTGATTGAGGGCATTGGTCCCAAGAAAAGCCAGGACCTGATCGGCGAGATTTTTCGTCAGGAAAGTCACGGCTTGGACGTGTTGAAGATTGCTTCCACAAAGGGCGCGACGGGAAGGGGGCTGACAGACCTTGTCCGGGTCCTGGAGAAAGTCTCTGAAACGGCCATGACACCCGGGGAGTGCCTCGCGGCAATGTTGGAGTATTACCTGCCATTGCTCAAGATGCAGTACGACGATTACCCCAAGCGGCTGAAGGACCTCGAGCATCTCCTGACAATCGTGGAGCGATACCAATCGCTGGACACGTTTCTGGCCGACCTGACTCTGGAGCCTCCTGATGAAAGTGTCGTAGGAGTGGACGCCGCCGACCGGAATGATGAGCGTTTGATTCTTTCCACGATTCACTCCGCCAAGGGCCTCGAATGGCATTCGGTCTTTATCCTCTGGGTGTTAGACGGCAAATTCCCGTCACTGTACTCCTTCGCTGCCGAGGAGGACTTGGAAGAGGAACGTCGGTTGTTTTATGTGGCGATCACGCGGGCCAAGCAGTACCTTTTCCTGACCTTTGCGGTCAACGTCTACGATCGAGCGTCAGGCATGGTGCTGTCGAAACCGTCGCGTTTTCTGGATGAGGTGCGGCGCGATTGTCTGGAGTCCTGGTCACTGATCGATGAAGACGATTCTTCTTACTAGCGTCCTGATTCTTCTCCTCTTGTCCATGTCGGCGTTGGCTGCTCCTGTTCCGGACTCACCGTTGGAATGGGCGCGCTTTACGAAGGAATTGGCGGCAGCCGGCCTGCCCGCCCGCTTTCTCACTGTGTTGCCCGCGGAGTTCGTGCAACTGGAATTTGTTGATCTAAAGACGGCTGCCGCTGAGTACCATCCGACCGGACACCGCATGGTCTTTCACGTGGCGCTGTCGGAGAATCATCAGGGGCGACGCTTTCGCCCCATCCGCGATATCAGCAACTATGAACTCGCGACGATGTACCACGAATTTGTTCACGCCTATTTTGACTATCTCGAGTTCGCCGCTGGTTCAGCCAGAATGCCGGAAGACGCGGCGCGGGTTCAGACGCAAGCCAAGCGACTGTTGGCGTGCAGGTATACGGTGGTGGACGTGGTCGTGGGACCTAAGGAGAAAGCGCACCAACGACGGGTTTCCACTGAGCATCGGAGGGTCTCCGAAAGCGAAGGTTGGGATGCATTGAACGAGACCTGGGGGGTCTTCGTGGGCTGGGCCATATGGAACAAACTGGAAGTGACGAATCGGCTTCAAAGTGATTGGGATGCCGAGGCTGTCGAATTGTTTTGGAACAGGCTGTCCGAAGCCATCGAGGAGGGGGTACTGACAGGTTACTTTGAGCCGGCCGATCCGCAGGCGCGGCAGGTGCTCCCTCGATTATATCTTGCGCGGTCGAGCGCCATCACTATTGGTGAAATTGCAGTGCTCATGGAGAGCATCCTCGAAGAATCGCCCGGCATGGTTCGCATGATGGTAGACCGGATTGCCGCAGGTCAACCGAACCAAATCCGTGAAGAAGCGTGCGGCTCATAGTTTGCAGAGTCGTGTCCGAAACGATGGCGGGGAGAATCCCCGGGCCCACAACAGGCCCGGGGGCTCGAACTATCTGCCTGCAGGACCGGGGGTACTTG
>JBBRRL010000058.1:0-8539 GCA_038200775.1 Nitrospirales bacterium | reverse complement strand
CATGCCTCCGGCGGAAGCGACGCGGTTCTCCCTCGAACGGTTGAAGGAGGGGAAAGATACCATTTCCGTCACCGGAAACGTGTTACGAGACTATCTCACCGACCTCTTCCCGATTCTTGAAATCGGGACCAGCGCAAAAATGCTCTCGATCGTTCCTCTCCTGAACGGCGGGGGTCTCTTTGAGACCGGAGCCGGCGGCTCGGCGCCCAAACATGTGCAGCAGTTCCAGGAAGAAGGGTATTTACGCTGGGATTCGCTGGGGGAATTCCTGGCGCTGGTCGCGTCCTTGGAACATCTCAGCAAGGCATCCAACAATCCCTCCGTAAAGATTCTGGCGGATGCGCTCGATCGGGCCAATGCCAAGTTCCTGGAGAGCAACAAGTCGCCGGCCCGCAAGGTGGGTGAGATTGACAACCGCGGGAGCCATTTTTATCTTGCATTGTATTGGGCGCAAGCATTGGCGGAGCAGACGCAAGATAAGAACCTTCAAGCGCGTTTTGCCAAAGTTGCGAAAGAGCTTGAACAGAACGAGGCGAAGATTGTGGCCGAACTGCTCGGCGCCCAAGGAAAGCCTGTTGATATCGGCGGGTATTATCATCCCAATGACGAAAAGACGACGAAAGCCATGCGTCCAAGTGCAACCTTGAATGCGATCGTGGACGCGATTGCCTAAAGAACAGAAAGTCCATGGATACAGGTCAGGAATTCGATAAAAACATTCTGCTTGATCAGGAAGACGTCCTGCGGCCGAAGATGGTCACGGTCGAGATCGCCGGCAAGAAGTACGAAGTGCCGGAGGGTATCACCGTGATCAAAGCCCTGTGGTATAGCGGTCAGGAGGTCTACCGCGGTATCGGCTGCTTAGGTGGTTACTGCGGAGCGTGCGCGACGTATTATCGGACGAAGGACGATCCGAAGGTCCGCACGTGTCTGGCCTGCTCCATGGCGGTCGAAGATGGGATGTCGTTCTCGATGGTCGCGCCGTTCCCGGCGCGCAAAGCGACCTATCAGATGGCGGAGCTCAAAGACCCCAAGCAGGATCTCTTCAATCTGTATCCCGAAGCGCCGATGTGTCGGAACTGCAACGCGTGTACCGAGGCCTGTCCTCAAGGCATCGACGTACGCGACGGCGTGTGGAAGGCAGTCTTTGGAGATTTCAAGTCGGTGTCCGAAATGTTCATGGATTGCGTCATGTGCGGGCTCTGCACACCGGTCTGTATCGCCGACATCGCGCCCAATCTTGTAGCGCTATATGCCAGTCGCGCCCAAGGTGTCTATTTCACCGAGAAGCCGCCAAAGCTTCAATCGCGGATCGACGAGATCGAGCAGGGGCGGTACACATCGGAGTGGGAGAAGATCATGAAGATGGACGAAAAACAGCTCAAGGAAGTCTGCGCCTCGATTACCTAATGCAGGTAGAAGTCCTTCAGGATGTGGTGCATCAATCCCGCGACAAGCGGCGCACCATCGCGCTCCCTAAGTATCCTCCCAGTGAACGCGACACCCTGATAAAAAAATACCACCCCGATTTTCGCGAGAGCGCCTACCGCCCGATCAGCTTTGGGCCAAACGCGGGCGATATGACAGTGCGGGAGCTCGCCTCCTTGCTCGAAGGCGACAGCCCCGTCCCCGAGGACCTCGTGCTCGCCCCTGCGCATTCGGTGGATGTCCTGGTGATCGGCGGTGGGGGAGCAGGATGCTCCGCGGCGCTTCATGCCAATGCCGGCGGCGCACAGGTCATGCTTGCCACGAAGCTGCGGCTCGGCGATTCCAATACGGTCATGGCACAGGGAGGGATGCAGATCGCCATTGCCGACGAGGACTCCCCGGTTCAGCATTTTCTCGATACCCTAAAGGGCGGACATATGAAGAACGATCATGACCTCTTGAAAGTCATGGTCGAAGAGGGTCCCTCGATCGCCCGCTGGTTGCTCGGCCTAGGCGTCCTGTTTGACCGTGATGCCGATGGCAATTTGCATGTCAAAAAAGGCGGTGGGAGTTCCCGACCCAGATTGCTGACGTGTTCGGACTATACCGGGCTTGAGCTCATGCGGGTATTGAAAGACGAGGTTCTGAACCAGAAAATTCAACTGCTCGAGTTCAGCGCGGCCGTTGAATTGCTCAGCGACGGCCAGGGCACCTGCACCGGTGCGGTCTTCCGGGATTTAGATAACGACCGTCTTTTTACGGTTGCCGCGAAGACCGTGATTCTCGCCACCGGCGGTATCGGACGCTTGCATATCCAAGGCTTCCCGACGAGCAATCACTATGGCGCAACCGGCGACGGCCTGTCGCTCGCGTACCGCCTCGGTGCCAAGCTGCTGCAGATCGACACCTTTCAGTATCATCCCACCGGCGCTGTTTACCCTGAGCAGCTGCTTGGCGCGTTGGTCACGGAAGGCATCCGGTCCGAAGGCGGCCATCTCGTCAATGCGAAAGGCGATCGCTTTGTCAATGAGCTTGATACGCGCGACGTCGTATCGTCCTCGATTATCCGTGAGTGCGAGGAAGGCCGAGGCGTACGCACGACGACGGGCCATTTGGGAGTCTGGCTTGATACGCCGCTTCTCGATGTGGAGCATGGGGCCGGGACTTTGGAGAAACATTTTCCCGCGATGGTCAGACAGTACAAGCGCTACGGCCTGAACATCGCCAAAGATCCGGTATTGATCTATCCGACGTTGCACTATCAGAACGGAGGCATCCGTATTGATGTCAACGGAGAATCGGGCGTGAAAAACCTTTTTGTCGCGGGAGAAGCGTCTGGGGGGTTGCACGGTCGAAACCGTCTCATGGGCAATTCACTCTTGGATTTGATGGTCTTCGGGAAGCGTTCAGGCACCGAAGCGGCAGCGCGCGCCGCCTCGATGCCGCATGGTCGGCTCACGCTGGATCATCTGCCCGGCTTTAGGGCAGAAGCCAAGAAGAAACGTGGCTCCCCAACTGTCACCTCACCTATGTTATTTCCGGATTACACAAGAAAAGAGACCTAAGAGGGACGTCTTATCACCCTGATTCTTCATTATCTTTGTTGAGCGCACACGAAGAATCCAGGGCGTGATCGTGAAGGAGTTTTCATGAATATCCATGAATTTCAGGCAAAACAGATGTTCGCCGCCTTCGGCATTCCCGTGCCGAAGGGAAAAGAAATCAAAACTGTCGGCGCGGCCGAAAGATGGGCGGCTAAGCTGGACACTCCAGTGTATGTGGTGAAAGCCCAGATCCATGCCGGTGGGCGAGGGAAGGCGGGAGGCGTGAAGTTGACCAAGAATCGCGCCGAGGTGCCCGGCCTTGCCAAAGAGCTGCTTGGGGAAACCCTAATTACCCACCAGACAGGCCCGAAAGGCCGCAAGGTTCGTATCCTGCTGATCGAGGAAGGCGCTGCCATAGCGAAGGAGCTGTATGTGAGTCTGCTGGTGGATAGAGATTCAGGCTGGCCGGTATTTATTGCGAGCACCGAGGGCGGCATGGATATTGAGGAGGTCGCCGCCAAGACACCCGAAAAGTTGCTCACGGAGCCCATTGATCCGGCAGTGGGATTCCAGGGCTACAACGGTCGCAACCTTGCGTTCGGCCTCGGGCTCCCTGGCCTGGAGCCGGCGATCGTGACACCCTTTATCGCGCTGTTGGGCAATCTGTATCGGTTTTTCATGGAAAAGAACGCCGTGTTAGTCGAGATCAATCCCCTGGTGATCACCGGGGACAAGCTGCTCATCGCGCTCGACGGCAAGGTGTCCTTTGATGATAGCAGCCTATTCAAACATCCGGAGGTCCAAGCGTTCCGCGATCTGAATGAAGAAGAGCCGCTGGAAATCGAGGCAGGCAAGAGCAATCTCAACTACGTGAAGCTTGACGGCAACATCGGCTGCATGGTCAACGGCGCGGGTCTGGCGATGGCCACGATGGATGTGATTAAACTTGCAGGGAGCGAGCCAGCCAACTTCCTGGATGTGGGCGGCGGCGCCACCAAGGAAACGGTCGCGGCAGGTTTCCGGATTCTTCTCAAGGACAAGAAGGTCAAAGGGATCTTCATCAACATCTTTGGCGGCATCGTCCGTTGCGAGCGGATCGCTCACGGGGTCATCGACGCGGCGAAGGAAGTCGGCATTACTATTCCTGTGGTGGTGCGGCTCCAAGGCACCAACGCCGAAGAGGGCCGAAAACTGCTCGCGGAGTCAAAGCTGAATGTCGAAGTCGCGACGGATTTGTGGGAGGCGGCGCAAAAGATCGTGGCGCTGACGGGGAAGAAACGGAAGAAGTCGGAGGCCGCATGATGAGCCCGCAGGACCACCGTGACACCCTCCGTGCTCGCGCACCGCGCACATCTGATGATTTGTATTCAGAGGCGGTGAACGATGTGCTCGGTGGACGCGCGCAGTGGAGGGTATCTCAGTCATCCCGCCAAGAGGTAAAAGCATCCTCCTTCCTTCGGGTGAGGGGAGAGTGAGAAACACCCTCCCGATTCGCGATGCACGCCTGGGCATAACGCATTTGAGCTCCTATGACAGGCAGTAAAGTTGATAGACATTTCAAAGAAATGTGAAGAAGCTTATGAATAGAATCGAAAAAGTGATCCGTGAGTCCAGGCAACGTTTACTGGAGAATTTCTTCTCATCGTAGCGGGATATACGGAATAACTGGTAACACATATTTCGGTGTTAAAACTTGAGCCTCTAGAATAAAGGCGGACGACTATGAGCATTCTTGTTAATAAGAACACGCGCGTGGTGGTGCAGGGTATTACCGGGAAGGAAGGCTCCTTCCATGCGACTCAGTGCAAGGCCTATGGCACCCAAGTAGTCGCAGGGGTGACCCCCGGCAAGGCGGGCCAGGAAGTAGAAGGGATACCGGTCTTCAACACGGTGCGCGATGCGGTGAGCAAGACGCAGTGTGACGTGTCGCTGATTTTTGTTCCGCCTCCTTTCGCCGCGGATGCCATTCTGGAAGCCGCAGAGGCAGGGATTAAGCTGATTATTTGCATCACTGAAGGCATTCCTGTGAACGATATGGTCAAGGCGAAGCGTGCGTTACGTGGAAGGGACACCAGGTTGATCGGCCCCAATTGCCCGGGCATCATCACTGCCGACGAATGCAAAATCGGCATCATGCCGGGATTCATTCACAAGAAGGGCCGCGTCGGTGTCATTTCGCGTAGCGGCACGCTTACCTATGAGGCCGTCAACCAACTGACAAACCTCGGTCTCGGTGAGACCACCTGCATCGGCATCGGCGGTGATCCGATTATCGGCACGGGGTATATTGAATTGCTGGCGCTGTTCGAGAAGGATCAGGAAACAGATGCGATCGTCATGATCGGCGAGATTGGCGGGGACGCTGAGGAGCGTGCGGCGGCATTTATCAAGGAGAACATGCGCAAGCCGGTGATTAGCTTTATCGCCGGCATTACGGCACCGCCGGGACGACGCATGGGGCACGCGGGTGCGATTATTACAGGAGGAAAAGGCACTGCGACCGAAAAAATGAAGGTCCTAGAGACCTCCGGGGTGCATGTGGTTCGTAACCCCGCAGAGATAGGCAGTACCGTGGAAGAGGTGCTTAAAGCTCAAGGGGGCCGTTAACCATGCCCACCGAATCCATAGAAAAACAGCCCGAGCCTCGCCCGCGTCCCATCCCCGACCCCAATCCTGATCCCAATGTCGAACCCGAGAAGGAAGAAGATGAGGATGACGAGGACGAGGATGACGACGACGACCCTTTCGAAGGTATTCCCGCAGTGGTCGAGCCTCTTCCCGCCTAGCGTGTCTCGTTATTGGCGGCATGGCAGAAAAACGATTTCCCAGGCGTTAGGGGCAGGGGAGAGTAAAGTAGAATGTAGCTCCACTGTTTGAGTGCGGCTTGAGAAAAATGCGCCCGCCATGGTGTTCTACAGCCTTCTTACATGTGGCCAATCCGATGCCGGAACCGGGATAATCGGCAATCGTGTTGAGCCGTGTGAATAACTCAAAAATCTTGCCGGCATATCGAGGCTCGATACCGATGCCGTTATCCTCAACGGCGAGCACCCATTCAGTGTCCCGCCGTTCGGCCGACACGGTCACGACCGGAGCGTCAGGCCCATGGAACTTGATGGCATTGCCGAGAAGATTCTGAAAAATCTGAAGCAGTTCGCTCTCGTTGCCGAACACGATAGGCAGCCGGGCATGCTCCACCTGTGCGTTGCTTTCTTGAATGGCTTCTTTGAGATTTTCCACGGCGTGGTCGACGACCTCGTTTAAATCAGTCCGTCTGCGGGTGATTTCTCCTGAGCCCACCCTGCAATAGACCAAGACGTCCGTGATCAGCTGCTCCATACGCCCAATGCCATCCAGCATATACTGCATGAAATCGTCGGCATCGTCATCGAGCCGGCCGCGATAGCGCTTCGCGAGCAGTTTGGTGAAGGCAGATACTGTTCGAAGCGGCTCTTTTAGATCATGAGACGCCATATAGGCAAAACGTTCAAGATCCTCATTCGATCGTAGTAATTCCTCTGTGCGTCGCCGAATAGTCTCCTCGGCGCCCGCCCGGGCGCTCATTTCTTGACTCAGCTTTAGATTGGTTTCCTCGAGCTCCTTTGTCAGCTCATGAACGCAATCCGCAAGCTGGGTACTCGCCTCGCCTCCTTTTTGAAGTTGGCCCTGAAGAGTTCTGGATGATCTTCGAATACTCTGTGGCGACTCGGTCACTGCCTGGCGTGTGGCAATACTGATCTTGTCGAATTGGGCCTTGAGGGATTGAAAGACCTGCTGAGACTCCAGGAACTTGTGGTGCAGGCTATGATAACGCTCAAGCAGTGGCTGAAAACTATCCTCACGGTCTTCGGGAGCGGGCATTGATTCGGAACGCGGTTTCTTGAGCGGGGAAGGGGGCATGGCAGACCGGTATTATAAATAATTAATGAATCAGTCTCAAGGATACGCCTAAGTGAATAGCGAAGAAAGAAAAAAATGCCCTGGCAGGATACCCGCCTGATCACCCACCTACCCGGCCCCAAGCCAGCCCTAAAAGGACAGACATGACATCCCCATGTCACTGCACTCAAGTGATGATTATGTTAGAGCGCCGGGGTAATTTCTCTGCGCCTGTTGATCTTAACAGGTTTCGCTGCGCCCCACCCCCGAGCTTCCACCTGCCTGCTCCGGAGTCATTTCGACTTTTGCACGTAAAGGCAAGGGGTATCCCGGACAAACTCCTTTACTCCTGGCCCTTTCGTCTCCGATTGGCCTAATGATTGGATCCGGGAGAAGTTAATTCATGGACCTGGAAGGAAAGAGCGGCGGATAGAGGACCAGATACAAGTCTGAAAAAATTGAGGCTAAGGGACGGTGTCGAAACCCGGTTTTGAAGGGCCCAATATTCCGCCTTTCGGCTTTCGGCCTGCCTCCATCCTTCCAGGCTGCGCCATCTCTTAGCCTGCTTCAGAATCTCATTATGCGATAGAACAGCCCATTCTTCTTGAGCGGGGACGTGGTTCCGCGAAAGCAGCAGCAAGACGACGTTTAGCTTTTGCTGGTCAACCGTATGAGCGCGAGATTGGCCTGCATTGCGAATAGTTGAAAGGATTTCCACATGGCATCGTCAATGTCGTCGTCCTTGCGATCTGCCCAGATCAAGCCGATGACGTGATTCGAGGTATAGAGCGGTGCAAGGGCGATGCCCGTCGGCTGGATTGCGTTCATGACGGCGGGTGGCAATGCTGGCGTGTGAGGTTGTCCTGCGCTCAGCCGCATAGGAATCTTGCCCGCCATGCAATGGGCGAGGAGATTGGAGGACGGATTCGTTGATACGCTGAAGAGGGGGAGTAAGGCGGGAATATCGGTCCCCACGCCTGAGCGTCCTTCGGCGCTTGTTTTGCCGGGCACCGTCAGGAGCACGATCGCATGATCAAAACCCACTGCACGGTGAAGTCCTTCCAGCACGCAACTGAGAACCGTGTTGAAGTCAGGTGCGGTCATGAGGTGATGTGTCAGGTCCATAAGGATGCTCACGAGTAAACCCGCCGAGCCGAGTGTTTCGGAAGCGGGAGCCACCATCGGCTGATCGAGACTCGCTGCGAGCAGCGGTTCGACGATATTGATGCAGGAATCGATCAGCGGATGCAGGACGTGGTTCGCAGGTACCTCCTCAGGTACGCCAGGAACGAACGAGACAGGATCAAGTCCCAAGCTTTGTCCCAAGGTGCAGGCCTTCTGAAAACCTTGTACGATCAACGACTCCAATGCCTGCGGCTTCAAACCGAACGCGTGACTGGCTTTTCCCACCAATTCATTCAGGCAGGCGTTGGCGCCTGGAGGCTGGGTAAACAGAATTGTCGTAATCTCGTTGGCGACGTCGGCGATCGCCTGCATGCGTTGCTTATCGCTCCAGTTCTTGGCGTTTGTCCAGTTGGGCATCGGCCCGGCAAGCTCTGACGGAAGGTCATAGGCTGCAATGAAGGCCATTCTGAAGTCTTGCGAAGTAATGCCGAGGACCTTTTGATAGGCGGCATCCGCGAGAAGCCCCTCGGTCCGCATCAGTTTGTCGATCTCCCGATACTCCT
>JBBRRL010000057.1:0-8629 GCA_038200775.1 Nitrospirales bacterium | reverse complement strand
CCAGGAGTTTCATACGGGTGTCGGGAACGCTCCAGAGGGTGCGGAGTTCGTCTTCGTCTTTGAAAAACCCCGGCAGCTTGCCGAAGAGCATCTCCATGAACTGCTGGGCGGACATAGGAGTGCCGTCTGGGTGCCAAAAGCTCGTCACCATCATGAACTGAATGCTGCGGGCTTTGCCGTCGGCAAGTTTGACTTTGACCTTTTGCCTCTTCGCGTAATCAGCAGGAGGCTTCTCACTCATTCCCTTGATCTCCGGGTCGCGCGGAGGTGGATAGGGCTGATCCTTGGATTTCGGCTCTGGCTCGATCGGCTCGCCGTCCCATTCAGGATCGCTAAAGTGGTGATGCGCCTTCACAAAGTCGTAGATCGTGAAATAATCCTTGCCGTCGTAAAGTCGCGTGCCGCGACCGATAATCTGCTTGAACTCGATCATGGAGTTGATCGGACGCATCAGCACGATGTTGCGGATGTTGCGGGCGTCCACCCCCGTAGAAAGTTTTTGCGACGTGGTCAGGATGGTTGGAATGCTTTTCTCATTGTCTTGAAATTCTCGAAGATGCTGCTCGCCCAGCGCGCCGTCATCGGCCGTGACCCGCTGGCAGTAGTTCGGGTCATTGCTCGTCTTCATCTGGTTGATGAGGTCACGCACGGCCAGCGCGTGAGCCTGCGTCACGCAGAATACTAGCGTCTTTTCATTCTGGTTGATCACACCCATGAAGATTTCCACGCGTTTCTTTTCACGTTCCTTGATTTCAATGATCTTATTAAAGTCCGTTTCCGTATAGCGTTTCCCGCTTTCAATCTCCCCCTCGATCAGCTTGTCGTCGGGCGTATAGACATACTCATCCAGCGTTGTGGAGATCTGCTTCACCTTGAACAGCGTTAGGAAACCGTCGTTGATGCCTTCCTTGAGCGAGTAGATGTAGACGGGGTCACTGAAATAGGCATAGGTGTCCACGTTATCTTTGCGTTTGGGCGTAGCGGTGAGGCCGAGTTGCACGGCAGGGACGAAATATTCGAGGATGCCGCGCCAGTTGCTCTCGTCGTTCGCGCCACCGCGATGGCACTCGTCAATGACGATGAAATCGAAGAAGTCGGGCGGATACTCGCCGAAATATGGGCTGGGCTTGCCATCCTTTGGCGGGCCGCTCATGAATGTCTGAAAGATCGTGAAGAACAGGCTGCCATTCTTGGGTACTCGGCCTTTCTTGCGAATGTCCAGAGGCTCGATTCGCACGAGTGCGTCCTCCGGAAAGGCAGAGAAGGCATTGTAGGCCTGGTTGGCGAGAATGTTGCGGTCCGCTAGGAAAAGGATGCGAGGGCGGCGCGACGGCTCGCGGCTTAGATTCCAGCGGCTGTGGAAAAGTTTCCACGCAATTTGAAAGGCGATGAAGGTCTTGCCTGTGCCCGTTGCAAGCGTGAGTAGGATGCGCTGCTGCCGGTTCTCCGCAATGGTCTCCATCACCCGCTCGATAGCGATGTCCTGATAATACCGTGGCCCGTAGGTGCCACCCTTGTCCTCGAATGGCACGGCAGCGAAGCGGTCGCGCCATGCGTTGGCTTTGGCGAACGTCATGTTCCAGAGTTCGCCTGGCGTGGGGTAGCACCGAACCTCCCCTTCCTTACCGGTCTCCATATCAATGCCGTAGATACCCTTTCCGTTGGTGGCATAGGTGAAGCGGATAGTGAGCTTCCCGGCATAGTTTTTTGCCTGCGCCACTCCTTCAGTAAGTTCTTCATTCCACGCCTTGGCTTCGACCATAGCCAGCGTATGGTTGCGATAGACCAATACGTAATCCGCGATCAGCGGCTTGCCGCGCCGACCGTGTCCTTCGATACGGCCCAGCGTGATGTGATATTCGCGCCGGATTTTACTACCTTCGACGACGCCCCACCCCGCCGCTTTCAGGGCAGGATCAATGTGCTCGGCTCTGGTCTCGGCCTCGTTCATGGGTAGTTCTGAAGTTGTCCGGTGAAGGCGTGGTGCAGCAGCGACTTCTTCAATGCGTCGAGCGTGGCGAGCTTGCGCTGGTAGAGAGATTCGAGGCGTTGAGTTTCGGCTTCGAGTTCGATAATTCTCTCGACAACTTTTTGTTGGTCACCCGGAGATGGCAGAGCAATCGGGTAAGGTTCAAGTGTTTCTTTGGTCACTCCGATCTGGCCTGCCGCACGTTCGGAATGGTAAATGACGTATTGCAGGATGGTGGAGTGTTTTAGGAAATAGAATAGAAAGTCGCGGGAAAGTCTTGATTCGTCTGGCAGTGCCTTCATCAACGCGACATTGTATGCCCCTTCCAACCCACGAAGAATCTGAAACAGTGGAGGTCCGTAGCGCCCAATCATCACATCATCAGTCGTTGCAGAAACGTCTGGCCTGAGCGCATGGGATATAAACGACGTGTTTGTCACTCTTGTAGTCACGAATCTGAATGAGGCGGATGTTGTCGGCCTTCCTCGTTTTCGAAAAGACTGACTTCGGCGGCTGCGAACCGCCAATGAACTCACATACCTTTCCCAAGGTGGTCTCCACCCACCCCTTACCCCGCTGGGTGAAAACGGATTGGAGGTGGCTTTCGAACAGAGCACGGGCATTTGGAGGTTCTTTTCAGCAATGGCTTTGGCGGTGGCGATGTCGTCAAATGCTTCGTCGAGGATGCCGACAATGCGCTGCTGTTCGGGGCTATCCGGATACGGCACTTGGAACTTCTTCAAGTCGTCGAACTTCAAATTGTTGATGTTCGCACCGTCCGACAGTTCGCTGATGAAGTTCTTGTATGCAGCTGATGTCATTAGGTGAAACAGATATTTCGGAACAAGACCATTCATCGGCGTGATCATTCCCATGAACCCACCGAAGGCATAGTCATAGTCGTCATCGATGTAGGCGACCTTGCCGAGGTGAGTCTTGCTACCACTGGCGGTGCAGATCATTAACGATAACTTTTTAACCTTCTTCCTATCTGGAACGGCGACTTTGTCGCTGATGTATTTCAGTTCGGAGAAGTTCAGAAGGTTGGTAGTCAGATCGATATTTGTCGCACGCAGAACGACGTTGTTGGATATATCCACTTCGTCGCCTTTAGCGTAGGTAAGTCCTCGCTGAAACTCGCAGAGTTCGCCAAGTGGTTTTGTCTGCCATCCCGCCTTCATAGCAACGCCTTGATATTACCCAGCACCTCGGCGCTTTGCGCATCGAGCGCGGCAATTTCGTCCATGATTTCCTTCGGACTGCGGTGCGCGATTGCCTCGTCGCCGCTCGGGTTCTTCACGGAGAGGTCGAAGGTTGTGTGGGCAATTTTCTTGGCATCGACGCTCCAGGACTTAGGCGAGTAGGCGACGGTTTTTTGAAATTCGACGAACTCAGCGAGGTCGGCATCGTTGAGCGGGTTGGTCTTGCCGAGATTTCTGCCTGGATCGAGCTGGTAGTACCAAACTTTGCGTGTGGGGGCACCTTTTTCGAAGAAGAGCACTACGGTTTTCACGCCCGCGCCCTGGAACGTGCCGCCGGGGCAGTCGAGCACGGTATGCAGGTTGCAACTTTCCAGCAGCAGCTTGCGGAGGCTCACGGAGGCGTTGTCGGTGTTGGAGAGGAAGGTGTTCTTGATGACCACGCCGCCACGCCCGCCGGCCTTGAGGATTCTTATGAAGTGCTGGAGAAAGAGAAAGGCGGTCTCACCGGTGCGGATGGGAAAGTTTTGCTGAGATTCCTTGCGTTCCTTGCCGCCGAAAGGCGGATTGGCAAGGACGATGTCGTAGCGGTCTTTCTCCTGAATGTCGGCTAGGTTTTCAGTGAGGGTATTGGTGTGAACAATGTTGGGGGCTTCGATGCCATGCAGGATCATGTTCATAATCGCAATGACGTAGGCGAGGGACTTCTTCTCCTTTCCATAGAAGGTGCGGGTCTGGAGTGTGGTGAGATCCTTGGTGGTGAGGTTGCCATTGGATTTCAGGTAATCGAACGACTCGCAGAGGAAGCCTGCGGAACCGCACGCGCCGTCGTAAATCTTCTCGCCGAGTTTCGGCTTGACGACTTGCACGATGGCGCGAATGAGCGGGCGCGGTGTGTAATACTCGCCGCCGTTGCGGCCGGCGTTGCCCATGTTCTTGATCTTGGCTTCGTAGAGATGCGAAAGCTCGTGCTTCTCGGTCTGGGAGCGGAAGCGCAGTTCGTCGATGTGATCAATGATCTCCCGCAGGTTGTAGCCGCTGAAAATCTTGTTCTTGATCTCCGCAAAGATTTGCCCGATTTTGTATTCGATGGTGTTCGGCCCGCTGGCCTTCTGCGTGAATCCGTGCAGGTACGGAAAGAGCTTCTGATTGACGAAGTCGCGGAGGTCGTCGCCGGTCATGCCGGCGTTGTGGTCCAACTTGCCGTCTTTGCCCCTGGGTGCTGCCCAGCTTTCCCAGCGATAGGGCTTTTCCAGAATGAAGCTGTATTTTTTACCTTCAAGCTTGGCTTCGTCAGCCTTGTCCTGCTCCAGCCCGTCTAGGTATTTCAGAAAGAGCAACCAGGATGTTTGCTCGGTGTAGTCCAGCTCAGTAGTACAGCCGGCCTCTTTCCTCAGCACGTCGTCAATGTTTTTGAAAGCTTGCTCGAACATGGGAGGGTGTCTCTAGTAAAAAGTGGGGAAAGATTTACATCTTAAAGAACATCCTGGAGTATAGCCAAGTCCTTAAGAGAAGTCACTGAATGCTAAGGGGTGGATTGCCAGAGCTAGGCGGTAGCTCCCCCTCCCGGGCTCCAAGAGCCAGCTTGACCCAAGGCAAGCGCAACAGCTATAAGTAACTATCTTCGTGACCAAACGCCACATAGAGACCGACGTCCGCGAGATTCCGTCCTACGCAATCACGGAGGCCGCACATTACCTCCGCATTCCGCCGGCGACGATACGGTCTTGGATCGCCGGACGCCATTACCCTACTCAGAGTGGCAAGCAGTTCTTCCAACCTATTATCCAACTGCGAAGCACTGGAACCAGGCTTCTGTCCTTCCTCAATCTGATAGAAGTACATGTTCTCGACGCGATACGGAGAGAACATAGCATTTCATTAGATAAGGTCCGGATTGCGGTGAAGTATCTCTCGCGGGAACTCGACTCAAAACATCCTTTGGCTGACAGAGAATTCGAGACAGATGGTATCGATCTGTTCATTCAAAAATACGGCGAATTAATCAATATCTCTCGAGATGGTCAACTCGCTATGCGTGTCTTGCTCGAAGCTCACCTGAAACGTATCGAGAGAGATCTCAATGGTATTCCAGTGAAGCTCTATCCATTTATTCGGAAGCATGATACTGAACAACCTAGGGCCGTCGTAATCGATCCAAGTATCTCCTTCGGCCGACCTGTGTTAGCCGGGACCGGCATCGCAACTGCAGTAATAGCCGAGCGTTTTAACGCCGGGGAATCTATGGAAGATTTGGCGAACGATTATGGCCGGACCGCCCTCGAAATCCAAGAAGCGATCAGGTGCGAATTCCCCGTCGAATTCGCTGCCTGAACCATCTGTTTTTTTCCTCGATCGCTCCCTCGGCAAAGTCGTTATTTCTACAGCACTACGCGCAACAGGTGCGACTGTGTATGTTCATGAGGATTATTTTCCACCAGACGCCAAAGATGAGGTGTGGCTGACAGACGTGGGAAGAAGAGGCTGGATTGTTCTTACCAAGGATCGGAAGATTCGTTACAGAGAAATTGAGCGGATTGCCCTTTTGAATGCCGGTGTCGGCGCTTTCATTCTAACAGCCGGAAATTTTAAAGGAGAGGACATGGCCGCGGTTTTTGTGAAAGCCCTACCACGTATTCAGAAGTTTCTTGTGAAACACGAACGACCATTCATCGCGAACATTACCGGCAGCGGTTCTGTATTCATGTTGTTTCAGAATGAGTGATACCCCTCGCCCTTCCCTCTCCCTCAAGGGGCAAGGGAATAATGGGATAACCGCGGGTTACGGCAGAATCGAGACGACGGGCGTCGGGCCAAGATGGGAGAAGATGTCGGTGGCGCCATCGGCAAAGTTCATGAACGGTCAGCCCCGAAGAGCCCGGAACGCCGTAGCGCGGCAGAGAGGATCGACCGACGCACCCGCAAGGTCACCGCAAGTTATGGGAGCGTGGAGACAGTAGACGTGGGGCCCAGATGGGAAAAGATGTCAGTGGCGGAGACGGCGAAGTTCATGAAAGGTTGGGGCCAGATTCCAAGTATGAATGTTCCTGCGAGGCTGATGTAAATAACCGCTTTCAATGGGGCCGGAACTAAAATTCGCGCGGGATCCACCGGTTCATTGATATACATCTTCTTGACGACGATCAGATAGTAATACATCGAGATGACGATGCTGACGAGACCCACCGTGATCAACGCGAACAGGCCCTCTTGAATGGCGGCGACGAACACGTAGATTTTGCCGATAAAGCCCGCCAGGGGCGGCACCCCCGCCAGGGACAGCAAGAAGACGAGCATCGAAAACGCAAGGAACGGTGAGCGGCGGTTCAGACCGCTATAGTCTTCGATCTCATCACTGTTGGTTGATTGGCTGAACGCAATGACGACGGCGAATGCTCCAAGATTGGCAAATAAATATGTCAAGAGATAGAACAGCACCGCGTCGGCTCCCATCCGTGTCCCTGCCGCCATCCCGATCAAGATCGTACCAATCTGCGCGATTCCGGAATACGCGAGCAACCGTTTGATGTTCCGCTGCGCGATCGCAACAATGTTGCCGTAGAGCATGGACAGAATGGCGGTGCCGATCATCACCCAGACCCATTCGGGCTTGAAAGCCGGCAGGGTTGAGAAAAGTATGCGGAGCAGAATGGCAAATGCCGCGCCCTTTGGTGCGATCGAGAGGAACGCTGTCACCGGCGTCGGAGCGCCTTGGTAAGTATCGGGAATCCAAGTATGGAGGGGCGCGGCACCGATCTTAAAACCCAACGCCGCGATAATGAGTAGCCATCCGACCGCAAGCCCGGAGGTGAGCGCCACAGGGTTTTTCGCCATCTCGGGGAAGATCAGCTGCCCCGTCTCGCCATAGACGAGGCTGATGCCAAAGACGAGCAGCGCGGCGGCAAACACGCCGAGAATGAAGAATTTCAAGCCGGCCTCACTGGACCGCAGATCCTCGCGCAGGTACGGCACGAGGACATAGAACCCAAAGCTGGCGAATTCCAGAGTCACAAATACAGACAGCAAATCGTTGGCTGAGGCCATGAACATCATCGCCAGCACGGTCATCATGACGAGGAAGTAATACTCCGCCTTAAAGAATCTGAACCGGCCGACGAAATCGATCGAGGATAACAGCACCAGGATGCCCGCCCCCACGACAAAGACTTTAAAAAATAAGGCCAACCGGTCGAGCGCAAACATGCCTTTGAATAACTCACCCTGCGTGCCTGCGACCTCGAACCAGACCAGCATTCCCAATGCCACTGCCATGCCGCCAATGCTGATCCACGCAATATCACGGGTCGTGAGACGCGGGAAAAGGAAGTTCACGCACAGCACCACGCAGATCCAGATTGTCATCCAGATCTCCGGCAACATCAGGAGGAGGTCTGAAAACTTAAGAGAAAGTTCGAACGTCATGGCAAACCTGACCCTACCTGGGCCGCAATGGGCGCGACCTGAATGATCCGGGCAAGAATGGGATCGACGCCGGCTCGAATCACGTGCAACAGCGGTCCAGGAAAAATGCCGAAATAGATGCTTGTCCCCATCATGATCAGCAGCGGCACGCGGTCCACCCACGTGCGGGCGTCATGGGCATGATGTCCGAGCTCGCTTAAGCCCCCGTAGAACAGGCCCCGCATCATCCGGAACAGATAGGCCATCGTCAAGACAATCCCCAACACGGCGATGATGGTCTGGACCGGATATCTGCTCCAGCTTCCCAGCACAATCATCACCTCGGCGATGAAGTTCACCGTCCCCGGCATGCCGATCGAGGCCATGCAGGCGACGATGAAGGCTCCTGCGACAAAAGGCATCTTGCTTGCCAGTCCTCCAAGCGAGGGAATATCCCGGCTATGTGTCTGGTCGTAGACCCACCCGGCCATGGCGAACAGCATGCCCGTCGCCAGCGCGTGAGCAAACATGTACAACACCGCCCCGGTGAGACTGATGTAATCGAGGGCCGCCATGCCGAGAAAGACGTATCCCATGTGACTGGAGCTGCTGTACCCGATGACGTATTTCGTATCACGCGCGTAATACGCCACGTACCCGCCATAGAGAATACTTCCAATGCACAGGATCGCGGCGATGGGCATCAGTTCGTACGTAGTCGCTGGTAAAATCTGAAAATCGGTTCGGATGATCGAAAAATGCCCGAGCTTCATGAGGACGCCGGCGTGCAGCATACTCGTGGCGGCAGGGGCGGCTGCATGACCGACGGGCGACCAGGAGTGCAGAGGCCATAGCGGCGCGATCGAAGCAAAACCGAAAAAGCACAGGATCCATATAACAGTCGCGAGGGTCCCGCTGAAATGCGCTTGTTCGGCGAGCACCGGGATATCAAAGGTCCTGAGGCCGGAGTACTTGTAAATCAGCAAGATCCCCATCAGCGCCATGACTGCCCCCGCGGACAGGAAGAGCGTGAGCTTCATGGCGGCGTATTCTTTGCTGT
>JBBRRL010000056.1:0-8756 GCA_038200775.1 Nitrospirales bacterium | reverse complement strand
TTGAACCGTCGACCTCTACCGTGTCAAGGTAGCGCTCTCCCCCTGAGCTACGCGCCTAATACCGCTGTCATGCTATTACGTGGGATGCAGGTTGTCAAGGAAGGCCTGCGTGAACCGGATCACTCAGCTGCTTTACTTCGCAGGGACCCGAATGTCCAGCTCCTTGATCTTTTTGCGTAGCGTATTCCGATTCAGTCCGAGAAGAGCCGCCGCTTTGATTTGATTGCCGCCGGTCTCTTCCAGCACCAGAGTAATGAGCGGTTTTTCCACCGCCTTCATTAAGAGCGCATGCAGATGGGACCCCGCGCCGAGCTTCATCCGGCGCACAAAGTCTCTGAGCTTAGCCCCTACATATTCATCAAAACCCAATTCCTTCGGCAACTGGGTCGTCGTGCGCGGCACGGCGTGCCCGTTGGAGAGCGCCTTCACGGCCTCGCTGGCCCGCCGTAGAAAAGGCGTGGAGCCCACAAGTGTCATGAGCGGCGGAGGTCCATGCATGTCCGCCACGGCTTTGACCTCGTTCACCCAATCCTTTCGCGACTCAACAATAAGCGCGTCGAAACGATGTTTTCCCGGCTTCCGGCTCACGGCGGCCGCGTCTTTGGCGATGGTCACCACGCATTGCGGACATTCATGACGATACAGCTCTGCGAGATCGGGATCCGCGGTCAGTAACAGAACATGAACGGCGTTTCTGAGGGGCATACACACACGCTCCGGGGGATTTCATGCGGGAGGCGCGTAGTCATATCAATCCCGCACGAGACATGTCAAGCACGCATCTGGAGGTCCGTCATTTCATTTAAGGCTGACTCACTGCGGAGTGTGCGTTGAACACTAACTGTCCGTCCTTCTCGTCGACCTCCACTGTTTGGCCGGGATGGACGGTGCCGTCCAGGAGTTTGAACGCGAGTGGATTTAAGATTTCTCGTTGAATGAGCCGCTTCAGCGGGCGGGCGCCATAGACGGCGTCGTACCCGGTCTGCGCCAGATAATGCTTGGCCGCGTTGGTGAGAACCAAATTGATCTGATGGCTTTCAAGCCGCTTCATGAGCTGTTTGACTTGCAAATCTACGATCTGGGCAAGCTCTGCCGGAGTCAGGGGACGAAAGACCACAATGTCGTCAATCCGGTTTAAAAACTCAGGGCGAAAGTGCTCGCGCAAAACCTCCAGCGCCACATCCTGCAATTGGGCAGCCCTTCCGACAGCAGCGCCTTGAATCTCGCGGCTTCCGATGTTCGATGTCATGATGATCACGGTGTTCTTAAAGTCCACCGTGCGACCCTGACCGTCCGTGAGCCGCCCGTCATCCAACACCTGCAAGAGAACGTTCAGGACATCGTGATGCGCTTTTTCAACTTCATCGAACAACAGAACCGCATAGGGTCGCCGGCGAACCGCCTCACTCAGCTGGCCGCCCTCCTCATATCCCACATACCCCGGAGGGGCTCCGATGAGCCGCGCCACCGTGTGCTTCTCCATGTACTCAGACATATCGATGCGAACCATGGCCTGCTCGTCGTCGAACAGAAACTCGGCGAGGGCGCGCGCCAGCTCTGTCTTCCCGACGCCCGTCGGCCCCAAGAAAATAAATGAGCCCATCGGGCGTTTAGGATCCTGGATCCCTGCCCGTGAGCGCCGGACGGCGTTGGACACGGCGATCACGGCTTCGTCCTGACCTACGACACGCTGCCGGAGACGTTCCTCCGTGTGCACAAGCTTGCTCGTCTCGGTTTCGATTAACCTCTGAACCGGAACCCCCGTCCATTTGGCAACAATGCGGGCGATATCCTCCTCGTCAACCTCTTCCTTCAACAGCCGCTCGCCAGGAAGTTTCTGGAGACGAGCCCGCTCCTCCTCGAGTTGCTTGGACAGCTCGGTCATCCGCCCGTAGCGAAGTTCGGCGGCGCGCGCCAGATCGCCATCCCGTTCCGCACGTTCAGCTTCCTGTTTGGCAAGCTCTATTTTCTCTTTGATCTCGCGGATTGTTTTGATGGACTCCTTCTCGGCCTGCCACTGCTTGGTCAAGGCATCAACCTCAGTGCGAAGCTCGGCAATCTCGCGTTCCACTTTCTTCAAACGGTCTTCCGCACCAGAGTCTTTGTCCCGCCGGATACCTTCCCGTTCTATCTCTAATTGCTGGATTCGACGTAACCGCTCGTCCAAGGCCCTCGGCATGCTGTCGATCTCCATCCGCAGAGCCGACGCCGCTTCATCCATGAGATCGATGGCCTTGTCCGGCAGAAATCTGTCAGCGATGTAACGCTTTGAAAGTGCCGCGGCAGCGACCAGTGCCGAGTCCCTGATTCGGACGCCATGATGAACTTCATAGCGTTCTCTCAAACCACGCAAAATGGACACGGTATCCTCAACCGAGGGTTCGGGCACAACTACGGGTTGGAATCGCCTTTCCAGCGCGGGGTCTTTCTCGATACGCTTGCGATACTCGTCCAGGGTCGTCGCTCCGACACACCGCAGGTCTCCCCGCGCCAATGCGGGCTTGAGCATGTTGGAAGCATCCATGGCCCCTTCTGCCGCTCCGGCGCCCACCAGCGTATGGATCTCGTCGATAAAAAGAATGATCTGTCCTTGCGCTTCCTCAACCTCCCGCAATACTGCCTTCAGCCGATCCTCGAACTCACCACGGTATTTGCTCCCCGCCACCAGAGCGCCCATGTCCAGCGCCACGACGCGGCGGTTTTTTAATCCTTCCGGCACATCCCCATTGATGATCCGTTGTGCCAAACCTTCGGCAATGGCGGTCTTCCCCACTCCCGGCTCTCCAATCAACACGGGATTATTTTTGGTCCGTCGTGAGAGCACCTGGATAACCCGTCGAATTTCCTCATCGCGGCCTATCACGGGGTCGAGCTTGCCTTTGCGGGCAAGATCTGTAAGATCGCGACTGTACTTGGCGAGCGCTTGAAACTTCTCCTCCGGCTCCTGATCCGTCACCCGTTGACTGCCACGAATAGCAGTGAGGGCGGAGTAAATGCGATCCTTGCTCACCCCCTGTCGTATAAGGACCCCCGCTGCCGGCCCTCCGATATCCATGAGGGCAAGGAGCAGATGCTCGGTGCTGATATATTCGTCCTTCAGGCGTTCCGCCTCGGCTTCGGCCGTGTTAAAGAGCTCATTCAATCGCGAGGAGATACTGGCCTGCCCAGCGCCAGGCCCGGATACCTGAGGGATGCGCTTGATTTCCTGTTCCAGTTCCCGAGCAATCGTCGCCGCGTCGGCGCCCATCTTGCTGAGCAACGCCGCCGTGAGTCCATCTCGTTGCCGCACGAGGGCCAGCGCCAGATGCTCCACGTCGATCTGTTGATTGCGGGCGCTCTCTGCGACCTTCTGAGCATCTGCCAGAGCTTCCTGGGATTTCACGGTTAGGCGATCAAAGCGAATCATGAAAAGACCTCCGCAGGCTTATAACAACAATAAGCTCCATTAAACGGGGGTCAAGCTAATATTTGGAGAACATAATTGTTATTCTCTTGACGTCCGCAATAGATAAGGTCTACAATGACCTATCTTTCCTATAGGATCGGTAGGATATCATGGACCTGTCCGCAAAAGGGGAATACGGTATACTCGCGGCGCTTGACTTGGCGTTAGTGCGCGAGGCAGCCCCGGTCCAGGCGAAGGCGATTGCCGATCGACAAGGAATACCTATTAAGTTTTTGGAGCATATTCTTCGCTCGCTCAGAAACGCCGGGCTGGTTGAAAGTTCCCGGGGGACTCACGGAGGATACCGATTGGCCAAGTCTGCAGAGGACATCCCGCTTGGGGATTTGATACAGGCGGTGGAGGGTCCCATTGCCACCACGCCACGAGTACACGGAAACAGAAATGGTTCGAAAAACAACACGCTCGAAAGTTGCCATGAGTCACTCATCCACAGTGTCTGGGCGGAGGTGCAGAACTCGCTTCTTGAAACCCTGAACAAGACGACACTGGCCGACCTGTGCCGCCGGACTCGAGACCTCGACGAGCGGCGGGTTCTCATGTATCACATCTAACGCAACTCCTGAGAGGCGCGCCATGCCGAGTCAAGCCATTTCCCAAAGTGATACGGTCCCTATTGCGGCCGATATTCTGAAAGAGATCGAATCCTTCGAAGAAGAAGCAGCTAAAGTTCTCTCGGCTGAACTTTCCTCGGACACCTTTCGGCCCTTTCGCCTGCAACATGGAATTTACGGTCAACGCCAGCCGGGCGTGCAAATGGTCCGCATCAAGATTCCCTTCGGCGGCTTGAACTCGAGCCAGGTGCGAGCGATCGCGGATGTGGCGGAATCGTACGCCACGAGTGTAGGTCATGTGACAACCCGCCAGGACATTCAACTCCATTATGTGGCGCTCGAAAATGTCGGGACGATCATGCGAGGCCTTGCCGCAGTGGGACTGACGACACGCGAGGCCTGCGGCAATACCGTCCGGAACGTGACAGCCTGTCACCTCGCCGGGGTGTGCCAAGATGAGGTCTTTGATGTCACCGCGTACGCCCAGGCGGTTTCACAACACTTGCTTCGCAATCCCCTGAACCAAAGTCTGCCGCGCAAGTTCAAAATCGCGTTTTCAGGATGCGGTCGTGATTGCGCGATGACACCGATTCACGACCTGGGGTTCCTCGCGGTCAAGCGGCCCACTGGAGAGATCGGCTTTCGAGTGACCGCCGGCGGCGGGCTGGGCTCCACTCCGCGCCTCGCGCAATTACTGCACGAATTTGTGCCAATGGAGGACGTGTTCCCGCTTTGCGACTCGGTAATCAAAGTATTCGACAATCTCGGAAACCGGAAGAACCGCAACAAGGCGCGCATGAAATTCGTCATTGATAAGCTGGGCTTCGCGGAGTTTAAGCGCCGGGTCGTAGCTGAGTATGCCGTCATCCGGAAGAACTACAACGGGACAATGACCCTCCCGGTGGTCGCGGATCCCACCCCTTCCTTGATCCAACCGACCAGAGCCGCCGCGCCTTCTGTTGAGGACGGGCACGCGACGTCGTTTCATTTGTGGCGACGCACAAACGTCGTCCCTCAACGGCAGGCGGGATTTTCTGCCGTATTTATCCGCCTTCCGATGGGTGACATCCCCTCCCTGCAGATGCGTGAGGTCGCAGACATTATCGATGAGTTCGCCAACGGCAATATTCGAACGACCATTCAACAAAATCTCTGCACCCGCTGGGTGGCGAATGACCGCATTGAGGACTTGTATCGCCGCTTGGTCGAGGCCAATCTCGGCGATCCCGGCGCCGAATTGGTCGAGGACATTATTGCCTGCCCGGGCACGGACACGTGCGGATTGGGTATCACCTCGTCCAAAGGATTGGCCCGGGCGCTGGCGGAAATCTTTCCTCCCGGGCAAGTCCCGGATGATCTGCGCGACGTCACGGTCAAGATCAGCGGCTGTCACAACTCGTGCGCGCAGCATCACATCTCGACCATCGGCTTGCACGGGGTTGGCAAGCGGATGGGCGACCATGTCGCGCCGCATTATGAACTCCACCTCGGCGGCCGGATTGATGGTACGCCGAAGATCGGCCAGATGACGATCAAGCTCCCGGCAAAGAATGTCCCGAATGCGATCTCGCACCTTGTGGGGGTATGGCGCCGAGACCGCCGCGAAGGCGAAAGCCTTCTTGATTTCATTGATCGGACAGGTAAAGCGAAGCTGAAAGAAGAGTTAATTCCCTTTAGCATTCTCCCTTCGTTCGACGCGGACCCTGCCTATTACTTTGATTGGGAAGGCGAGGAAGAATTCATCCTGGAAGACCTTGGTCCCGGTGAGTGCGCCGGCGGAGCTTTGGAGATGATCGAAAATCGGATCCTCGAAGCCGAGCAGGAAATGTACCAGGCGCGGCTTCTCGCAGGAAAAGAGCAATACGCCACAGCCCTCAATAAAGCGTATCGCGCCGTGCTTGCTGCAGCAAAAGCGGTACTGGTGCTGGAAGGGGTGGATCCGAACACCGACACGGAGACCCTTTCTGAGTTCGAGCGACGGTTCGGGGAGAAAAACCGAATTGCGACGATATACGCGAAACCGACATTGGGGATCGGGGACCTCGGCCCTAAGGATACATCAGCCACGTACGCGCAGGAGAAGATGTCCTACGCCAAAGGTTTTATTGAAGCATGCAAAGAACTCACAGAAGTAATGGGGAAGACACTCATGACGAAAGACAGCCAAGACACCGCAAAGAGCGCGGGGCAGCCGCCTGTGCCCACGGCAGTACCCGACATTCCCGAAACCAAACCGGGAACGACGCTGGACCTGCGCGGCGTGATGTGCCCGATCAATTATGTGAAGACGAAGCTCAAGCTTGAGATGATGGACGACGGCGAAATTCTCGAGGTCTGGCTGGACGCAGGCGAACCTATCCGGAATGTTCCACAGTCTCTTCGCAACGATGGCCAGAAGGTATTGGCGGAGGTCGCCTCTGACAACTTCTTCAAAGTCACGGTCGAGAAGGTCGGATAATGCCGGCTCCCATCTCAGATCTCGGACGGCTTCAGGAGTTGAACCAGGAATTGGAGAGTCAAACACCCGAGAATATCTTGCATTCTGCGCTGACAGTGTACTTTCCGAACATCGTGCTGGCGAGCAGCTTCGGGGCGGAGGATGTAGTATTGATCGACATGATCCAGCGCATCAACCCACGGACTCCGATATTGTACCTGGATACGGATTTTCTTTTTCAGGACACCTATGCCACGCGGGACGCTCTCGTCAAGAAGTACGGGATCGCGCCGATCCAGATAAAATCCCTCTTCACACCGGAGCAGCAGGCAGCGAAGTTCGGCGACAAGCTATGGGAACATCAGCCGGACGAATGTTGCCGACAGCGAAAGGTGGAGCCATTAGCACGTGCGCTGAAACCGTACCACGCCTGGATCACAGGCATCCGTCGCGAACAGTCAGCCGCGCGGGCGAAAGCAAAAATCGTGGAATGGGATGAACCCTTCGCGCTGGTCAAATTTAATCCGCTGGCGCGCTGGACGAACGATCAGGTGTGGACCTATATCAAGCAGCACGAGGTTCCATACAATCCCTTGCACGATCAGGGCTATCCCAGCCTCGGGTGCACCTACTGTACGCGCGCTGTCCTGCCTGGAGAAGATCCCAGGGGCGGCCGGTGGTCCGGCTTCTCGAAAACGGAGTGCGGGCTGCATCCGAAATGAATTCCCATCTCCGCAGTCTCGAAGATCAAAGTGTCTATATCTTTCGCGAGGCCTACAAGCATTTCGACAACCTCGCGATGCTATGGTCGATGGGCAAGGACTCGACCGTGCTGTTGTGGCTCGCACGGAAGGCGTTCTTCGGCCACGTCCCATTCCCGTTGATCCATATCGATACCAGCTACAAAATCCCCGCCATGATCGAGTACCGGGATCGCTTTGTGCGTGAGTGGCGGCTGAACCTCGTCATCGGCCAAAACAAAGACGCGTTGGCCGCCGGTATGAATCACACGCTGGGACGGGTGACCTGTTGTACCGCGCTTAAAACGGACGGCCTTAAGAATCTTCTCGCTGAAAATGGCTGTACCGGCGTCATTCTCGGGGTGCGTGCGGACGAAGAAGGAACGCGCGCCAAGGAACGCTACTTCTCCCCGCGCGACAAGCACGGCGATTGGGACTTCCGCGAGCAGCCGCCGGAACTGTGGGACCAGTTCAAGACCACCTTTCCCGAAGGCACACATATTCGCATCCATCCCCTGCTCGATTGGACGGAAATTAATATTTGGGAATATATCAAGGCAGAGGACATCCCGATTATTGACCTGTACTTCGACAAGGGAGCAGGTACGCGGTACCGCAGTCTCGGCTGCGCACCTTGCACCGCGCCGATCAAATCACACGCTAAGACAGTCGACGAGATTATCGAGGAGCTTCGTCACACCACGGTCGCGGAGCGCGCCGGAAGGGCGCAGGATGAGGGCCGCGGCATGGAGTTGCTTCGCAAAGATGGCTACATGTAGTAACAGGATGCTGAAAATGACTTCCAACCTTCGTTCTCGGGTATTCACCCGTTGCATTGAGAAGAGCAACGGGTACCCGATACGCCTGCGGTTTTTTCCTGCCTGCGGCCTCGTTGGAAAGCCATTTTGAGCATCCTGCCAACGATCGAGATTACATGACCACGGCAATTGAGAAGCCTACCGACCATCTGAATATCGTGATTGTCGGGCATGTGGACCACGGAAAATCCACCCTGCTGGGCCGTCTCTTCGCCGATACCGGCACCTTGCCTGAAGGAAAGCTTGAGAAAGTCAGGGAGATCTGCCGGCGCCAGGGAAAGGACTTTGAGTATGCCTTCCTGTTCGACGCCTTCCTTGAAGAGCAGGAGCAGGGCATCACGATCGACTCCGCCCGCACCTTCTTCACCTGGAAAGACCGCCAGTACATTATCATCGACGCTCCGGGCCATAAGGAGTTCCTCAAGAACATGGTCTCCGGCGCGGCCCGCGCTGAAGCGGCGCTGCTCCTGATCGACGCCCAGGAAGGGGTGAAGGAGCAGTCCAAACGCCATGGACAATTGCTCTCTCTCTTAGGCGTCCGGCAGGTTGCGGTGGTCGTGAATAAGATGGACCTGGTCGGATATCGCCAGGACGTCTTCGCAGCCATTGAAACCGAGTACAGGGCGTTCCTCAAACAGCTCAAGGTGGAACCCGAACGCTTCATTCCGGCCAGTGCCAAGCTCGGCGATAACATCGCCGACCGCAGCCAGGAAATGCCGTGGTATCACGGCCCTACAGTTCTTG
>JBBRRL010000055.1:0-8782 GCA_038200775.1 Nitrospirales bacterium | reverse complement strand
GCGGCGATCAAATATCTTAAGAAGCTGTACGACCTGTTGGGAGATTGGAGCTTGGCCATGGCAGCGTATAATGCCGGCGAATCCAATATCATAAAAGCGATGCATGAGCAGCATGTCAACGACTACTGGCACTTGCATCTTTTTAATGAGACAATGCGCTACGTCCCGCGAGTCATAGCCGTCAAAGAGATTTTCTCGCAGCCCGAAAAGTATCTCGGGCTTGCAAAGGCCGATCTGTATGCGCCGGTCAATACCGAGATCGTCACAATTCACATCACCGAGAAGCAGCGCCATCTGACAGTCGTCGCAGAGCAGTTCGGCACCTATTTCCTAGAGCTTAAGTTGCTGAATCCTGAGATCAGCAAGAATTACTTACCGCGAGGGACCCATCAGATCAAAATTCCCCGACGAGTGGAAGATTGCCCCACCACATGTCTCAAGGCCGAAAAAACCTCTCACTGATCATTCCTTCCGTACCCGTCCGCCCCAAACTCCGTTGCATTCTCCATGCCGCCCTCAAGGCCGTGGATCCTGCTGCCGCCCTCATTTCCAACGTCTCGGTTCGAGGGTCGAAGCTGCGCGCTGGGCAACGGGTCTATGATCTCCGCCGGTTAGGGCGGGTTGTCGTGATAGGCGCGGGCAAGGCTGCGGTTCCCATGGCGCGAGGGCTCGAACAACTACTTCAAGGCCGGCTTGATGAAGGCCTGGTGGTAGCGCCGGCAAAGGGGAAGCTGTCTCCTGGCTCCAGGATCCAGGTGGCGGTAGCGGGGCATCCCATTCCGGATAGCCGTGGTCTACGGGCTGCGCGAAGAATTCTGGATATCGCGGAGTCCCTCGACACGAACGATCTTCTGATTGTTTTGATTTCCGGCGGGGCTTCGAGCCTGTTGCCTCTGCCTGCCGATGGGGTGACCCTCCAGGACAAGCAGAAGACTACGAATTTGTTGCTTCGTTCCGGGGCGTCGATCTCCGACGTGAACGCCGTCCGCAAGCACTTATCCGCAATCAAGGGCGGCAGACTGGCGCAAGCTACACGTGCGTCTATATTGACGTTGATCCTCTCCGATGTTGCCGGCGATGATCTTGGTACCATTGGTTCAGGTTTGACGGCGCCCGATCCCACGACGTTTCGCGACGCGGTCGGGATTATCCGCCAATACAAGTTGTGGCAGCGGTTGCCGGTCAGGGTCCGGATTCACCTGGTAGAGGGCTTGGCAGGGTGGCAGAATGAAACGCCGACCCGGCGAAATCGATTCTTCAGTCGCGTTGACCATGTCATCATCGGCAACAATCGTATCGCCCTGGAAGCGGGAGCGTGCGTGGCTCGGAAGCTCGGGTACGACGTCGTCATTGTTGATAAATTCCTGACCGGAGGAGCCACTGAGACCGGAATCTGGATGGCTCATGTGGGGCATGCGCTGCAGCGTATGAAACTGCGACGCCCGCTTTTAGTGATTGCCGGAGGCGAACTCACAGTGAAAGTGAAGGGCGATGGGCGCGGCGGCCGGGCACAAGAATTTGCTTTGGTCGCTGCGGTGGCCCTTCAAGGAGCGGAGCGCGTTTGGGTGGCGGGGCTGGGAACAGACGGCAGGGATGGTCCGACAGACGCAGCAGGCGCCGTGGTCGATGGTGGGACCGTCTCTCATGCCTGGCGGAAAAGATACAATGCCGTGGATTATTTGGCCCGGAATGACAGCTACACATTCTTTAAAAATATTGGTGGCCATATCGTGACAGGACTGACCGGGACCAATGTCAACGATCTCTATCTAGTTCTTGTCAATCCAACGCGCGCGGTCAGAAAATGAGATTATCCTGACCTGAGGATCCTGAAACATACCTTTGGGTGACGGAAAATTTTACAGTTCTAAAATTCCTGCCGGAGCCTGATACTCGCAAAATAACTTATATCTCAATGGTTGATTGCGATATCGAGCAGGCAGAGTTGTCAGAAGGCCTTACACCTTCAGGCTACAAAAAAGAACTTCCAGTTGAAAATCATATTGTTATGTCCGTAGAACGGAACTTGCCTCTCTGTGACCGGCGGGTTGTGGTGACGAATCCGACGCTCACTAACGAAAGAGGTAAGAAATGAACAAGCTATTCATGTTGTTCACTGTTGTTTTGGCTCTAAACCTACAGGTTGGGCCGGCTCATGCAATACCCTTGGGGACCCTCATCGATACACACGGGACTATTTTAGAGAGTGATAAATTGTTTGGTAATTTTAAACTGAGCAATGTCACCATCAGTGATCCTCTTGATCTTACTCCGGATGATCCAAGAGATATTCAGATCCAAGGATTTACAAACGGAATCGGGGAGCACGGTCTCAGGCTTGTGGGTCCCTTTCAGGCGAACTCAAAGGCACCCTTTGGTTCTGTCGCTGACCTCAGTTTCTTCCTCGAATACGACGTAAGCGTCACCGATCCCCAGTTCTTGCTTCATGATCTCCGCCATGCCTTTTCCTTCAGGAGTATTGGCATAGGCAGTGTAAATCTCATCACACAGGCGGGGTTTCCTCCCAATGTGAATGCGTCTATCCAATCTGTCGAAGGGTTTGGTAGCGCAGGGGCGATCGATGAAAACAAGGCTTTCTTAACGAACGTGACCACGCAGCATATGCTCCACGTCTTCGATTTTCGGGCCGAAACGACGCAGCCCTCGCCAGGTCTCTTCGTTCAAGGCGCTGTAAACGTGTCTTCCATAGATCTGACGTTCTCGCAAATTCCGCTTCCGGAACCGTCCACCTGGCTGCTGCTGGGGACGGGGATCGCAGGGCTCGCCCTCTGGAAGAGAAATCAAAAACCTGACGGTCATTAATGGATTAGCGCAAACGGCGATCAGGGAACCGTCAAGAAATAATCGATCTGCTCCACTCGCACCAGGGGCATGATCATTCCATTGCACCCGCCCGCCCTGGCGCGGCCAAGACAGCGCCTTGACCCGTGTGACCCCGATCTTCATGGGCGAAGTCGTAGATCAGCGCTTCGTTAGGGACGACGCGGCCGGTCATCGCCACAGCCAGTCTCACGTCCTCACCGCGGGCGAGTTTCGCCTGGAGAAATTTCCTGACCCGAGGAGCCGGCACCGCGATTAGCTCCGCGGGCAGGCTCGCGGGTTTAAACCGCACCACCCCCCACGTGGTGGCAATCATCTCAGGCCCTACGGCAACCAAGAAACCTAAGTCCTCCGGGACGTAGGTTGACAGCAAGCCTTCCCAGAGAAACGTGATCCACCGCGAGAGTGCCGGTCGGCCTGCTCGTAGCCGGTCTCGTTCCCGGTTAAGGGCAAAAAGGCTCTCGTCGTCCGGATGTTCATGATTACCATGAATCTCAGGCCAATCCGGGGGCGCGCCATCCAACTCCTCCAAGAATTGCTCAATCTCAACGGGGTCGCGCAGTAGGCGTGTGCCTTGTGGCAGGAATAGCTCGATATCCTGCATTGTGGTGAGCAACAGCTGAGATGGAGGTGTACCTGCGGCGAGCACACTGCAAGGGAGTGTAAAGAGGAGCCCGACAAGAACTGTCATTGCGGATTTTAGCAAGCTACGAAAGCTCGGTTCTACTATATGTGACAATCTACGAAAAAGGATCGAGCACAGTACAGGAATCAACCTCAATCTTGTTGGAAAGCAGTTGAAACAAAAAGCTGTTATGATTGATTATAGAGGGCTCTTCAAGTTCTTCTCGAGCTTTCACGGAGGGGAGTCTTGGAAAAGATAATGACTGGCCGCAGGCTTGACGGGAATCAGTTAAGCCAGTACGCCCACATCTGCGCGTTTTTCAACAGTCCGGATGAGAAGTATCAGGTCCTGCTTCCTTTCATTAAGGAAGGCATTGAACGAAGTGAGAAGGCAATTCACATCATGGATGCTGACTTGCGTGTAGACCACGTGCGACGCTTGGAAAATGCCGGTATTAATGTCAACGCATCCGAAAACAGCGGCCAGTTGGAGGTCCGTTACTGGGATGACACCTATCTTCTAGGTGGTCGCTTTGATCAGCATCGGATGCTGGCATTCGCAGAGGAAGTTCTGACCGAGATTAAGTTGCAAGGATACCCACGCACGCGAGTTGTTGCGAATGTCAGATGGCCGCTCGAGGAGCCGAGCAGCATGAATGACCTTGTCGAGTACGAAGCGCGGGCGAATCTCGTTTTGCCCAAGCATCAAGTGTCGGGAATTTGCGCCTATGAAACCCCCAGATTCAGTGCCAGCTTCATCCTTGACATGCTCCGCACGCACCCGATTGTGATTCTGGCTGGCATCGTGTACGAGAACCCGTTCTATATTCCGCCAGAGGAATTCCTGGAAGAACTCGAAGAGCGGCGGGCAAAGGCGACTTCTCTGGAATGGGGGCCCCGGTCTGCGCAGGGGGGCGCGTGAATTATCGCGAATCTCCCACTACTGTCCGCCGTTGTGTCGCCGATTTAGTCGCTTTAACAGCACTCCCTGTTCTGTGGGCGCATCAGGACGCCGACTCTGTTGCCGAGGATTTGACGGAAGTGCTTGCCCGAACCCTGCGCTTGGACATGGCGTATATCTCCATAATACGTGCGTCTCTCGGTAGCACTGCGGAGGCGGCATGGATTAATCGAGGGCTCGGCAGTGCCGCTGCTGCTCAATATCTCGGGCACACTCTCGTCAACTACCTCAGAGACGACCTCACGGATATGCCCGGGGCCCTTTTGGGATCTGCCTGGACCGGGCGACTCCGTCTTATGAGCCGTCCACTTGGAGTCGCAGGCGAATTTGGAATGGCAGTCGCCGGATCTCAACGCTCTGACTTTCCGACGGATCTCGAGCGTTTACAGTTCAGAGTCATCGTAAATCAGGCGGTGATAGCCTTTCGATCCACGGCGCCAAGAGAAAGAAGCGCCGTGAAGGCAAATACTCCAGCGTTGATGCCGATAGCTTTTGAAAGTTGCATGTCACCTGTCGAGTTGAAAACTTGCCTGAAGCAGCTTGGGCTTTCGCAGCAGAAGTTTTCGAGGCAGGTCTATGTCTCAGGAGCGGCGGTCAAGAACTGGGCCCAGGGCCGCTCAAAAATTCCGGGACCGGTTGTTCTTCTCATCAGGTTGATGTTGGAGTCGCAACGGGTTCCTTCTTCGTTTAATAGGCTACTTTAGCGCTTGTCGGACTTCTTGTCGTCGATTTCTCCTGGCTGTATAGAGTCTTTTGTCGCTCGACTCGGAATGCCCTGAATTGTCAGATAAAATACTGTTCAGGCTACTTTAGCGCCTGTCGGAAAGAGCGACACTAGAGACAACTTTCTTCCAGACTTCAGTAGTGATTTCAATAACATGAGGAAGAGGCACAGGAGTTGCTTATTATATCCGCAGAATACGAATATCCACGAATACCTAGGAGGAACGACATGAGATCACGCACGTGGCTAAGATCACTGCTCGGAGTCGCCGCACTGGCGCTTGCCGCGGTCCCGATTGCATCGACCGCATACGCGATTTCCACGACTTATGAGGCTGTTCTGCAAACATTTCCAAATGTCCACGGTAGTGGCACTGCCAAGCTAACGTTAATAGATACCGATACTTTGACGATTGAGATTCATGCCATTGATTTGGTGGCCAATCAAACCCATCCGATCCACATCCATGGGCAGCCAGAAGGTCGAAATTCGACCGTTCCCACCTTGGCCTGCTGTGATCTAGATCATGACTCCTTCATTGAAGTTCTTGAGGGCGCACTAGCCTATGGCCCGATTATTCAAAATATCAGCGATCCGCCCGGTGATCCTGTGAATGGGTTTCCAAAGGCGCAGTCAAACGGTCACCTAGATTTCTTGCATACCTATAACCTGAATGACCCCCAAACATTTGCGGGGGTGGCGCCTCCTCTGGGATTCGCGAATCCAACGAAGAGTCTTCTGTTCCCGTTGGAGAATCGCCACATTGTCATTCACGGGGATAACGTTCCCGAAGGCGCGGGCGCAGGGACTCCTGGAGAGGTGGATGGGACTCCAGGGTACAAGATGGTCCTGCCAGTAGCCAACGGCGAGCTCTTTGTTACTTCAGGGTCTCCCGGCGTAGGGGCAGTTCCGGAACCCGCGAGTGTCCTGCTCTTCGGCACCGGTCTGATGGGGTTGGGCTGGTTCGCTCGCCGGCGACGCCACGGTGCTCAGGGTCTTCAGCAAGGCTGACCTATACCTCGATTATCTGGCGGGATAGAGGCCGAAGGGCCTCTTCCCGCCATTACCTAGGTGAAATGTTATCGAAGGGTAGGCACGGGAGGCATGGGATCAACAGGTGGATGTTCCGATGCCGACTTGGTCAGTGAGAAAACCTTGTTCCCTCGGGCCGAACACCACCCGCTAGATGGCTCAGTTACATGGGCAGGTTAGACTCCACGTCGTCGTCGCATTGTTCGAGGACAACTTGAGAATCGAACGGGTAAACACCTCCCAGGTTATTGATCCTTTGGATGTGGCTCCTACCGCATGGACAGCATGAGAAACGAGCACGTGCCATTTTTGTGATTGGTTCGCAAGCGGGATTACCTCCAGACGGGCAACCGATCGCCAACTTCGTATACAGCTACATTCCACAGCATACGCGTCTTCCTATCACGACGGAGATTACTCTCGCCGTGAACACCGAGACGTGACGTATTATTCTTAACGGCAAGAAGAGCAAGAGACCATGAATTCGGTTTTATACTGTCGATCTTGATTAGGGTTTCTCTGACCCTTCATTATCGTCGCTTGCCTTTCTTACTTCGCGAGGTGTCGCGGCTATGGCTTGGCAAGTAGTAAGCTGGTTTGACAGGGCGAACGCGTGATAGCCTGACCCTTCCGTATGTTAGCCAGCTAACAAACAAATGGTTCTCACTAAGACCACACTCATCGAAGAGAGCGCCAGGTTTTCTCGATGCTGAAGGAAGTAACGCGGTTTCCAGATCATGAAGGGTGCGAGACGTTGACAAAACTCACGCTGGACTACCTTCCGCGTGATGGCTCACTCGGTACGGTTCGACGATACCGGAGAGGCATGGCGGTGTGGCGGCCGGACGATCGCGCGGACTCCATTTACTTTCTCCTGCACGGACAAATCACAGTGAAAACGAGTGATGCACGGGGTCGTGAGACGAACTTGCGTGTCATTGAACCCGGCGAGCCGTTTGGAGAGTTGTGTGTGTGCGCTGAAAAAACCGGTCTTCGTGAAACCGCCGCGCACGCTCGCGTGGAGACTGAGCTGATCGAAATCAAGCTTCAACAGTTCATCGCCTACCTTCACAAGAACCGCGACGCTATGATGTCATTCCTCTTTACTTTTTGCGTGCGACTGACCGACACGGAGCGCCGGCTTGACATGTTGATGCACAGGGATGCGCAAGAACGAATAGCCCGCTTGCTGCTGCACCTCGCGTCCAGGCAAAGAGCAACAAGCACTCAGCGCGTCTCCGACATTGCCTTGCAGATAAGCCATGACGAGCTCGCGCAGATGGCCGGGATGAGCCGGCCACACGTATCCGTGACGATGGGAAAGCTTCGGCGTCGCAAGCTCGTACGATATCAACGCGGGCGCCCACTGGTTGTGAACGTGCCGTCGCTCAAATCCTATGTACTTGCGGAGAGGTCAGAATGAAGCTGTATGCACAAACAACTTGTCTCCCGTTCCGTGCGAAAGGAGCCCTCTATGTTCGCTTTTAACGTGGCTGACCGTTCCTTCTGGACAGGCGTTCATGTCGCGCTTGTTTCCGTTGCATTCCTTTTAGGCGTCAGCGGCTGCGAGCATAAAGAACCCGGACCGTCCCTTCCGCTTTCCAATGCGCGCAGCGCCGACAAATCGGACGGACCAGGTATTACCAAGAATCCTCATCCACACCAAACCGGAGACCCGGTGGCCGGTCGGGACGTGTTCCGGTTTGAGACCTTCGGCAATGAGGGCTTCTGGACGGACGCGATGCGTATGCCGAAAGGGATGATGGATGAAAAGATCACCCCGCTTGACGCTTTAAAGGCGGGACTCCAGGTCGATATCGAAGCCATACCGCCGGCGATGCGAGAGGCGCTTGCGGCCGAGCTCAAGACCGATTTCTCTCGTGAAAAGGCCCCGATGCTCAATGACCCTGCCACAACGGTGAAACTCATTAACGCCAACGCAGTCGTTGGTATCGTTCCGAAGGATACGAATGGGGACGGGAAGTTTGACATTATGAAGGGCGATAAGGTGGGAGTGGCCTGCTCGATCTGTCACACAGTGACAGACAAGTCCGTCTACAGCATGCCTAAGGGAGGTTCAATAGGTAAACGGATCGATGGCCTCGCCAACTTGAATCTTGACATGGGAACCTTGCTCGCCGTGGCCGCCAACTCGCGAGCCTATTATCCCAACCTCCAGGTCACTCTCGGCGGGAAGACGCATGGGCGGGCGCCGAAAGGGCTGACTCCCAAATCAACAGAAGCAGAAGTAGACGCGTATTTAAAGAACCGGGACTTCTATCCGGTCGGGACATTCGATGAGACGCAGGACGGTATCGGCAATCCCGTGAAAAACACTCCCTTATTCCGGCAGGATCTCGCCGCGCCGTACGGAAGTGCGGGCGAACACGGCAAGCTCGACGACATTAGCAATGCCTCCTACACCACGAATCTTGATATGACGACTATGGCGACACCGGAAGGTCATAAATTTCTTGCGTTGCTCGGAGGCGCCGCAGGGGCCGAGCTGGCTAGAGACTACGCAAAGATATTGCAGGAAACCGGCGTCACGGGCTTTCCATTTGTCCAAGCGTTGATGGTCGGAAATGTAGGGAAGCCTG
>JBBRRL010000054.1:0-8808 GCA_038200775.1 Nitrospirales bacterium | reverse complement strand
GAAGGCTTTGAAAAGGAGCACAAGAAGGGCTTGATGCCTGACAAATATAAGGAACTCATGACCGACGAGGAAGTGAGCGCACTCGCCGCGTATCTTGCCACCCTGAAGAATGGAGCTGCCGAAACCCCAAAACCCGTCTTTGTGAAAAGTAATGTGACGCACGGCTTTATCGTGTACGGTTATGTCAAAGACAAGAGTGGGAAGCCGATCCCGGAAGTGGCTATCCTCGCCAAGCCTCTTAAGCCCGGCCGTGAAGCCCATGATGGAAAAACGAACAGCGAGGGCTATTACGAAATCTTCCTACACATCCACAACGAAGACTCGGGCACAAGGATTGAAGTCACTGCCAACAACGTCAAGAAAGAGATCACCGCCACCTTCAATCCCGACGATAAGGTCACCAAGCGCCAGACTGCTGTAGATCTAATTCTTTAGTCGAAGACCTTCCTTTTCACCTTGCCACCTCTTGCCACGGGTACGGGCCGATCAAGTACAGGAATTGACGAAGCTCAATCCGGACTGCACAGTAGCGGCTGCAGCCGTTAGAGAGAATTCGCCGGATTATACCTTTTTCGCCAGACCGCTAATCCAACCAATCCCGTGCCTAATAACAGCAGGGTTGCCGGCTCCGGGACCTGGGGTTCGCTATAAAGAAAGTCGTCCATTACAACAACATCAACAACGCCGCCACCTGCCGGTGATGTGCTTCCGTCAGTCGGGCCCAACATATTGTTTCCAGTTGTGATTCGCACGCGAGCAATCTTCTCTCCGGCATTGAATTGCACACCTAAGAACGACAGCCCATTATTAGCAGGAGGCACAAAAAAAGTCCCGAGCGAAGCATTGTTCTGATCGAAATATTGTATCGCCGTGGTGTTAAGAAGATCCACGTCAGTGAACACTGCACCAAAGCCATTTACTACCGCAGGGATGCCGCCGTTCGTGCCCGGAAGAGAGAATGTCCCATCGGTGATGTTGCTGCCTATCGGGGTGAAAAGCCGGACAGGACTGAAGGTCGTGAAGATGGACGCATAGGTCGCATTAATATCCGCAAGGCTACCCTGAAGTCCAGCAATGCTCGGTGCGATATCCACTGTACCGCCGGTAATTGGGGTCTGTGTCAAGCCACTGCCGGGGGTCGTGAACGTCGCTCCGCGGGTGTTCTGAAAAACGGTGAAAGGCGTGACCGCGGCAGTACCGTTCGTGGCCCCCCCTCCGTCCCAGTTGATCTCGCGGTGGCCGTTACTCAGAGGTCCGGGGTTGTTGAGGTTGTCGGGGGCGCCCAAAGCTGCTCGGAATTTACCTACCGCGGTGGCTACATCATCTGGAACTGGAGCCGAGAATATGACAGGACTGGCGACGGAGAGTGCCGGTCCCAAAAGGATGAACGCGGCCGCAGTAATCAGACATTGGACAGTCATGGTTGGCATAGCTACTCCTTCCTTGGAATACATCCCTCAGGAGTTGAGCAATTTACATGCTACTTCGCAAAGCCTTCAACATCCAACGATTTTGGCTTGTTACGAAGGAACACTGTTAAGACTTCCGACAATACGGAATGCGCCACCTCAATCGCAACTAAGATGGATTCAGATCGTAACTATGCTAAAATATAGAAGATTCCTATGACCCAACAGTTTTTGAGGCAAACGATCACAGTAAAGCGACTGTAAAGTATTCCGGCCGCATCTTCGGGAGCTCTTCTAAAACCAACTCCTATTAGACAGGTTTTGGCATTATTGTATTTGTAATTCTACAGATTTCGCTCTGACGGGCACTTTTCAGCCCGCGCGGCACCAGATATTGCATATATAGCATTGAGCGTCGCATTATCCTGGGAGGTTCCCAATGTAGGTTTCTTCTTTTCTGCTTGCTGGATCGCTATTGGCCGGATCACCAATGGCCGTTCCCGTTGCAATGCCCCAAGCATGTTCGGTCTTTGGGGAAGTCTTGTGGTCCTCTAACAAAACCTCTGCCATGCTTTCATCAAACTGTCCAATCCAAATTGTCCGGCAGGCAGGCATTATTGTCATGAAGAGGCGGCGGCGCATGGTGAATGTAATCATTCCTAGAGCTCCCGGCGTCCATGAGTTTGTCTACCGGTGAGGAGAGAGTTTCGCAAGGTTCGACGATGAAAAGGTTCGTGTGGCGTTTGGGCCTTTGCCCGTTAAACAGGTTCCTTCGCCAGCCGCGGCTCCAAGTCAAACGGAGGGTGAAAGCGCGCAAGCGGAACCTGCCGTCGAACAGCATGTCGGCAATTGAACTAGCAGTTACTTGGCGCCGGTTGAACCAAACCCGCTCGTCCCTCTTGTGGTAGGCGACAAACTTTCCACTTCTTCCAGTGCCGGCGTGGCGATCGGCAGAATGATGAGCTGAGCAATACGGTCCCCCTCCTCAACAATGAACTCCAGCCCGGAGAAGTTTTTTAGTTCAACTTTGACCTCTCCTCTATAGTCCGAATCGATCCACCCAGCGCCGGTCTCAATATTATGTGTCACGGACAACCCTGAGCGGGAGCCGATGCGCCCCACATGTCCTTCGGGGATGCTCAAGGCCACGCCGGTCGGCACCAGAGCGCGGCCTATGTTGACTCGTCCGTCAACCATCCGGGCCGCCGGCACCACGGTTCGCTCGGCGGCAAAAAGATCATACCCGGCCGCGCCGGCCGAAGCACGGCGGGGCAATTGCGCGTGAGGAGAAATTCGGCTGATTTTCACGGACGCGTGAGTGTCACGATCCCCTGCCGTGTCGAGATAACAGCGATATCGGTCCTCCCGATGAACAGCCCGCTGCATACGACGCCAGGCATCTTTTCAAGGTCTTCTTCCAGACGGCCCGGAGCCTCAATACTGGAAAACGTGAGATCCAGGATGTAATGTCCTGCCTCGGTGACGAAAAGATCGCCGTTCCGCACCCTGGGTGAAACCGTACAACCATAGCGGGCTACATGTCTCGCAACTGTCCGCCATCCGAACGGCACCACTTCAATCGGCAACGGAAACTTGCCACCGAGGGCGGGCACACGTTTACTTTCATCAATGACCACTACAAATTGTGCTGAGGCCGCAGCTACAATCTTTTCCTTTAAAAGCGCGCCACCACCGCCTTTGATCAAATTCAGCTTCGGATCCATCTGATCCGCGCCATCAAGCGTGACATCGATCGCCCACTCAGCATCATCCGCGAGAAGAGGGATCCCGGCATCCCTCGCCAGCTGAGCCGTTTCGAAGGATGTGGCCACTGCCTGAATTTTCAAGCCTCCACGAATCATGAGCGCAAGCTTCGCCATGACAAACCGAATCGTTGAGCCGGTACCCAATCCCACAGTCTGACCATCGACGATGTACTTGACGGCCTCCTCGGCGGCTGCCTTTTTCAAACTGTCTTGATCCATATCGTTAAGCTTGAATAGGTCAACTCCTATCGGTGAGCCACTTCGATCAATCAGTCAGGTTTGGGTGCGTTTACACGCATCCTGATCTTTGCAGGCTGCAGAGCCCATCATCGACGGCACAAGGCATGGTAACAATGCAATTTTTCATGAGATACAGCGGCAGCATCCTATAGAATTTCGGGTAGGCGCGCAACTTGAACTCTGCTCAATGCGACCCCGTGCGATGTCTCTTAGGTGGAAAACATTGCTACTCTGGAAGGGCATTGTTAGAATGACCGCGTCAAACGGAAGGCCAGACTTTGCAAATCCCGACTCCCCTGCTAAAGACTTTTAACAATTCGATGTCCGAGCTGGGCTCCGAACTCGTCTTAATCGCTCTGAAAGAAGACGGGTTTGGACCATTTCTTCCACAAGCATCACGCGGTTTCTCACCGAGGGAGATCCAAGCGATTGTTCGAGCCCTGTCCTATCCAGAAGTCAAACTCGACGGGGCGGGCGAAAACGGCCGGCCGGGAGCGGGCAAAATCCGCATGCGGATAACTTCACCGTCACATCGCAGCCTGTTGGGGGTGCCGTTGCGAGTTCACCGCAACATCTGTGGAGCGCTTGTTATTGGGCGCAAGGATATTACCTCGTTTAGTGAAAAGGAGCAGCGGTTTGCCGAAAGCACCGCAGGAGAACTGGAGCTCGCGCTTGCCAAATCGGGGATCCTTGGCAAAGCTCCTTCGCCTGTAGCCATCTCGGCCGCGCCTATGGCGACTTCTTCCGACACCCTCCCGGGGCTCGTCGGTTCTGGGGGCCCTTTGGATGCGTCAGCGATCGAAGCAATGCTGACCGAGGCGCAAACGGTAATTCCTTATGATCGTGTGCTTCTTACGCGCTATGAAAGTAATGCTCAGTTACTCGTAGGCTTCCTGTCGCACACGCCGGGACATTTTGAATGGAGACAGGGTCAAATTTTCACGTTGGACGGTTCGGCTGCAGGCTGGGTCATCCGACATAAAAAATCCAGACTCGACCGCGACCTCGCCTCCACGCAAGGCCGATTCTTGGACTATAAGGAGCTCTACCAAGACAAGTTCAAAACTGCGTTGGTGATTCCGTTACGAAGGGGCCCTGATTTCGTGGGCACGATCACCTTCGGGTCCAAAACAACCAATATGTACAATCTTGATATGGCCCGGGCCGCGGCCAGCATCCTCGAGCGGCTCGCACGCTTCCTTCCGGCTATGGGCCCTGCCCTATCTGTCCCTGAGGCAAGCGAAAGAGTCGAGCAAATGGTGGGCCTGCCGGCAGTCACCGCCAGTATGGCCGTGCCCCACCCTCAAGAATCCCGCGAGGCACAAGAGCTGATGTTGCGGCAGGAACGCCAGGCGGCTATCCGTGAACTCACCGCTTTCCTAGAACAAGAGATTCGACAGACTCTCACAAAGACCCGGGTGGAACTCGAGGACATTTTGTCCGACAAAACCCTCGGAGACAGGGTGCCAATCGGCTCGCTGAACCGGGTAGATCAGGCATGCCGCGACCTCACCGGCATCGAAACAACCCTGAATGAGATCCTTGATAACGCCAAGCCCTTACAGCTGAATCCGCGTGTCATCCGGATTCCGGAGGTCATCGAGAGCGCGCTCAGCATCGTCGCCAGCGACATGGACCAGCACCAGATTACAGTCAGCCGACAGTTTGCCGATCCCTTGCCGACGATTAAAGCGGATGAGAGCAAACTCCAGCAGGTGTTTCTCAGTATCTTGAAGAACGCCCTGCAGGCTATGACGCCGGGAGGCCATATTCACATCGAAGCGGTTCCATACCGAGGCGTGCGCAGCCGGCATGAGGTGGCAATCACTATTGAGAACGACGGGGCGCCGATTCCCACCGAGCATATCGGAAAGATCTTTGAGCCGGGATTCACCACCAAGGTTGCTGGCACAGGATTGGGACTGTCCTCGGTCAAAAAGATCATTGAAGAGCATCGCGGACAGATTTCGATAGCGAGCGGTCCCGGACAGGGGACGACCGTGATTATTCGTCTTCCCGCGCAGGGTGCTTCGCGCCTGATGGGGCGTGGACGACGGCGCCCCAGGAGACGGTAAGCTCCCTTGACAGCTTGCAGCAAGTGCGGTATCGTCGATCGCGTTTTTCGCTGAAAAAGAATCGGTCTTATATTATGGAGGGTCGTATGAAACTTTCACTCTTTGCATTTGCTCTGGTGCTAGGTTTTGTGTTTCTTGCGTCATCCAGCTTCGCCAATCCGGCATTGATGAAAAAGCATGAAGGCTATCCCGACGAGACTGGAAAAACGTCGACATCGGTGGGAGAAGCCGCAACGTTAAAGTCGCTCGAAGAACCCTCTCATGAGGCTGTGCTTAAGCAAAATAATGATGCCCGCGGGGGCGTCAGCGACCGCGACCAGCTCAAACGCAACGAAAACTCGCGAATACCGGACGTTGTTGGACCTGGACATGTTACGACGAGGGGGGTGACCGAGAATCAGATCAAAGAAGGCACCAAGGTTAACGCGAATCCCAAATAGGCACTTTTGATGCCTCCACGGGGGAGGGCCGCCATCTGGCCTTCCCCCTTTGTCCTTCTGACACCGCCGCTCATATTCAAATCTCGACATCATCGTTCTTCTAAGCACAAGCCCTTGATCGCATAGCCTGATTTACTTAAAGTTGCCGCCGGATAAATAATTCTGATCGAGGCCGTATCCGCATGGCGCCGCTGAGACAGTCCAACGTTCTACGCCTCTTCGCAAGTCGGCGCATGCTGGTGATCCTCTTGCTGGGATTCTCGTCCGGTCTTCCGCTCGCGTTAACCGCCACGACTCTCCAGGCTTGGATGAAATCCGAGAATGCCGACCTCACGATGATCGGACTCTTTTCGTTGGTCGCCCTGCCGTACGGGCTAAAAGTCCTCTGGGCCCCTGCAATGGATCGCTTTATACCTCCGTTCTTGGGACGGCGCCGAGGCTGGATGTTACTGTCACAAATCGCTCTGGTGTTCACCATCGCAGCGATGGCGTTTAGCAACCCCGTACGTTTTCCTGCCGTCACAGCACTCCTTGCTTTTCTGGTCGCATTCTTCAGCGCGAGCCAAGACATCGTCGTGGACGCCTACCGGACGGAATTGGCCAAGCAAGAAGAGATCGGCCCTGCGGCTGCGCTGTATATTACCGGGTATCGTATCGGTATGCTGACGTCGGGGGCAGTGGGGCTCATCCTGTCGGACCATTTATCCTGGCAAATGGTCTATCTCCTGATGGCTGCCGCGATGACCATAGGCATCATTGCGTCGGTGTTTGCCCCGGAGCCTACAGAACCCGCCAAACTCCCACGGACACTCACTGAGGCAGTGGTGCTGCCTTTTCTTGAGTACTTCAGACGCGCAGGCGCGCTGGAGGTGCTGGCCTTCATTATTCTCTACAAGATCGATGTCGTGATAGCGATGGCGATGACAACGCCGTTTCTGTTGGACCTTGGTTTCACTAAAACAGCCATTGGCGCTGTCACGAAGGGCTTTGGCCTTGTCGCGACAATACTGGGAACGTTGGCAGGCGGTGCCCTGATGGTTAAACTTGGACTTAGACGGTCCCTGTGGGCCTTCGGCCTAAGCCAGGGAGTGTCGGGGCTTACGTTTATGTGGCTGGCGCATGTTGGACACGATTACCCGACAATGGTCGCAGCCATTACGATTGAAAGCTTCTGCAGCGGCATGGGCACGGCGGCGTTCACTGCTTTTCTCATGAGTATTTGTGACAAACGCTTTACCGCTACACAGTACGCGCTCTTTACCAGTGTCATGGGATTGAGCCGCGTCATCGGCAGCGCTCCCACCGGATATATCGCCAAGGCGTTTGGATGGGAGCAATATTTCCTGTTGAGCGTGCTCGCAATGGTGCCGGGACTGTTATTGCTGACCCGATATTCAAAGTGGAAGTTTCCTTCCTCTACGAAATAGGGTTCCAGACAAAACCACCGTGTCTTGATTCTGAGTCATCCCGTGATATACTCAACGCAGGATGAGACGCTTTACAATTACGGGTATTATTGAAGGGAACGGGCAGCCCCATCCCACATTTACGCGCGATGCCGCGTATCCGGTTCTCGAGGTCCTCTGGCAGACTGCTGGTAACCTTCCCGGGTTCCTGGTCGCGGACGATCAGGGCCGCTTCCATTTCATTCGAATGGATCACTGCCGCCTCAGTAAAATCGAGGTCCTATAATCTTGTCGGATGTCTCGCCTGAAGAGGTGGGGCGCGAGCTGTCGGACCTGGCCTTCGGAATCATCGAGCAAAACTGGCTGCAGGAGCATATCGGGAAGGTCATTGATCTGAAGACCGTCCAGGATCTCGACGCCGCAGAATGGGAACTGACCTATTTCATCCTGTTTGCAATCACGAACGGCTGCGGGACTGCGGCCGCCAGGGATCCCACGCGAACGACCTTGGTCCTAAAGGCCTTTCATCGTGTCGTTCTCCAGCACATCGCGGATCAGGCGGGTCCTGAAATCGCGGGCGCCCACCAAAACAATCTACCGGCGCGATACCGCTTGTATGACGACTCTGTGCGCGGGGAAGAAAAAACCAGCTTATATAGGCTTCTCGGGGAGGCGGCAGCGATTCAGATTTTAGGTAAGGGCATCGAGGATGCTCAGACGGCAGATAACTTTCGCGAGACCATGAAAGTGATTTTTTTGGAAGTCCGAGACACCGCGATCAAGACGATGCAGTAAGCATCAGGAAAGGACACGTGCATGGATTTTGATATCGGTTCGAATTCGTACCAAAACGCGCAGAACAGCATCGAAATCGACGGGATGAGGCAATTGTCGTTCGACTACAACCGGCGTTACAACGAAATCATGGTCAAGGGCATGGTGTTTGATCAACATGGCACCCTGGCGGCAAGGTTTTCCGAAAACACACTCTCACTGAACATTCGCGGAGAGTACGAGATGGTCTCCGATGCCTCAATTGTCAAACTCCTTCATAAGGCGAAGCAAGAGGTGCTGCTGGAGGTGAAATTTCTGGATAAAGAGCGCGTGCAGATCCAGAAAGCCAAGTTATTTACCGGCAAAGGACGGCCTTTTGAAGTCACATCGTCCATGTGGCGGATAGCCGACCAAAGCCACAGCGCCGAGGTGATGGACTGCGCCGGCGAGCCGGTCAAGCTAACTTAGTTTCGGCCTTCACTGCTTCTGTTCTGCTCCGCTAGACAGTAACCGCAGCGAGCGACAGCCTACGGCTCTCCCCCTTGACCTACTTGGCGCTCTGCGCGCAGCGAAACCCGACGAAGGCGTTCCTGGTCTCGGGAAGCAGCTTTGTCGTGCGGCTGGCAGAAAGCAAATAGACCGGCATGTCTGACCAGGAACCACCGCGAGTGATCTTATACTGCCCACGCGTGGGCCCT
>JBBRRL010000053.1:0-8960 GCA_038200775.1 Nitrospirales bacterium | reverse complement strand
GGAACGAACTATTTGATAAATGAGCTTGCATTCGACCCTCATCCGGCTGTCCGCAATGATCCAATTCCCGCAGGCAGAGTCGATGCCGTCACAATATTCCTTCACGAAATTGGACATATCTTAGCCATCAATGGGTTTCGCGACAGCGTGAATGGATCACTCCCGAGCAATTTTGAATCAACCTTTGACGAACTGACGACTTTCCAGGGTGGAGATTTCTTTTTCAATGGCCCCAGGTCTGCGGCCTTGTATGGTCAACCGGTGCCCTTGACGTTCGGCAGCTACCCGCATCTTGGCAATGCGCCGCCACGCCCCGGCAGCGATCTCATCCCGGATTTAATGAATGGCGTGGAGTTCCAGCAGCAGACCAGGTACGACATCTCGCTGCTCGACCTCGACATTCTGTGTGATGTGGGGCTTCCCGGGCAGATCTGTCAAGGATCGGTAGTGCCGGAGCCGGGTACGTGGCTACTTCTTGGTTCCGGCCTGGCTGGATTGGTCTTGCTGAGATGCAAGCTGGAAGGACAGATCGGAAAAGCCTCTGGGCTACGAGGATTTCACGAAGGGTAGGGCCTGCACCGTAGCCTGAGTTCTCTTGCCGTCAATTTCGACTGCCAGCTCAGTTCCGGGTTTTGTAAAGTCGCGAAGGGGAAAGCCCAACGCAATGACTTTGCCGAGCGTCGGCGAGAGGACCGCGCTGGAAACCCAACCGACTTCTCTGTCATCGCTGTAGAGTTTGGCCCCTGAGGACGGAATGGTTGCCTCGTTGAGAATAAGGCCCGAGAGCCGGCGGCGGACTGAGCCATACGTGTCCATGCGCGCGACGACTTCCTGGCCAGGATAGCAGCCTTTGCTGAGGCTAAATGACTTGCCTTCGAGGTTCGCTTCGGGCGGTACGATATCTTCGCTGAGATCTTGGCCCATCTTGGGAAGGCCCGCTTCGACCCGCAGAATCTCTAACGTCTCTGCGCCGAAGCGTTGCAGCCCGATGGATTTGCCCGCTGTCCATAACCGTCCCCAGGCGGCCCGGAGCCCCGCTGACGGAAGAAGAATTTCGATGTCTGTCTCACCAGTCTCCTCGCTCCGAATGAGCAGCGCCGGATAGCCGTCGATCTCCAGCTTCTCGAAGGCCAGCATTTTTAATGAAGAAAGGTCTGTGCCGAATGTCGAGCGGATCAAATCAAAGGCTTTTGGCCCGCTGATCAGGACCGCGCTCCACGACTCGCCGCAGTTCTCCATCTTTGCCTGGGTGCCGTAGAGCAAGAATTTACGGAGCGTGGCGAAGGTCGTATCTTCCTTGTTCCCAACGTCCTCCACCATCAGGGCGTCGCCCAATTGATAGACGCGAAAATACGCGAGGATCTTTCCTTTGTGCGTGAGCAGGGTGGAGTGGACGCCCTGTCCAGGCGCCAGGGGCAGAATGTCGTTGCTGATAATACTCTGAAGCCATTTTACCCGGTCTTCTCCGGTCACGCGGATCTTTCCCCGGCCGGACAGGTCCATGATCCCGACGTTCTTACGGACGGCGGAGCACTCAGTCGACGCATCACCATAATGTGCCGGGATTTCCCATCCCGACTGCTCAATGAATACTGCTCCGTGGTCCGCGTGGTCTTTATGCAGTGGGGATCTCTTCATGGAGTGATGATCACTTCCTGGAGGAGGGCAAGCGTCCTTGAAGAAAATTCATTTCGAGACACGATTTTAGTCACGCCGAGCTTCTGAGCGCGCCGCCAGCTTTCCACGTCGTCATGGTTGGCAAAGACCAGCAGCGGGATGGACTTCGAAGCGTCGTCGTGTTTGAGCGCCTCGATCGCCTTGAAAGCGTCGAGGGACTCGTCATTAATGTTGATCACGATGGCCGCCGGATTCAGCGCCTGCGCCTTTTCGGTCACGTCTTCCTGCGATCGTGCCTTTTCTAAGGTGTAGCCGTGCGGCTTGCAGGCGTCGCGCAGCTTTGTATAGAAGAAAATGTCGTTGACAGCCACAAGAATCCGCTTATTCTCCACCGCCGGGCTCCTATTCCTGCTTTAATTTCTTTTTAATGAGCTCTGCGGCGCGGCGCCCCGATAAGAGCATCGCTCCGAAGGCCGGCCCCATCCGCGGCGAGGCGTCCACAGCAGAGACCGAGAGGCCGGCGAGAAAACAGTTGGGATAGATTTCGCGGGTATTCTCCACGACAAGCTCTTCGGAACGCTCTACCCACATGGCACCGTTGCCGGGCACGGCCTTGACGAGGCCGCGACGGTTGAGGAGCGCGACAATTGCGGCATCATGTCCGGTCGCATCCACCACCACCTTCGATTCGAGTGCGATCGGATCGACGTGTACGGCGTCATGTCCTGCGTTCTCGACGGGCGACCAGTTTACAACGACGCCTTCGAGAACATTGTCACGTCTCAGAATCAGGTCGATCACCTTGGTCAGGTTCAGTACTTTCACGCCGGCATCGTAAGCCGCAGCAATGAGCTTCGCGGTCGCGTGCGGCGGATCTACAATAAACATGCCCTCACATTCGTTGATTCGCTTTGACGGAATTCCGAATTCTTCGAGGATTTTGTCGGCGGGGGCACAGATTGTCGCCTTATTCATGAGGTACCCGCCGGACCAGAATCCACCGCCGAGGAATAGGGTCTGGTCGATCAATAAGGTCTTGTATCCTGCTATCGCGAGGTCGCGCGAGCAAAGCAACCCGGAGGGGCCGGCGCCGACGACAATGACGTCGCTTTCGATGAGGCTATCGAATTCTTGATAGAAGGCGCGCGCGATCTGCCGCGTAATGTCTCGTTCCCGGAGGGGGGCTGTCCACTTGTTTGCCATTAAACCCTCTTTTATGCACCTACGAGTGCTTCGACAAGCTCAGCACAAACGGAAATTGCCTATGTCAGTGTTCGGCTGACCCTTCCTGACCGATCCATAAGCCGTTCGCTGAGCCTCCGTGCTCCGTCCCGCCCCAACAATTCCTGAGCGGTCTGTACTACGTTCCGCTCCCAACTACCCTTATCCCGTTCACCCTGAGCTTGTCGAAGGGCCTGTCCTGAGCAAGTCGAAGGGCGCCCTACTGATAAATCTCCGCTCCGGCCTGCTTGAATTCTTCAGCCTTTTCGGTCAGACCGACCTGGATTGCCGTCTGCTCGTCCAGCGCTTTCTCCTCAGCGTATTTACGCACGTCTTCCGTGATCTTCATTGAACAGAAATGTGGCCCGCACATTGAGCAGAAGTGGGCGACCTTCGCAGCATTCTGCGGCAGTGTCTCGTCGTGAAAGTCCTTGGCAGTCTCAGGATCGAGCGAGAGGTTGAACTGATCCTCCCAACGAAATTCAAACCGAGCCTTGGACAGGGCGTTGTCGCGCGCCTGAGCCCCTGGATGCCCCTTGGCCAGATCCGCAGCGTGCGCCGCAATTTTATAGGTACTGACGCCGGTCTTGACATCTTCCTTGTCGGGCAAACCCAGATGCTCTTTGGGAGTCACGTAACAGAGCATGGCGCAGCCGAACCAGCCGATCATCGCGGCGCCGATGCCGGATGTGATGTGATCGTATCCCGGCGCGATATCCGTAGTGAGCGGCCCCAGGGTGTAGAACGGGGCTTCCTGACAGACAGTCAGTTGTTTTTCCATGTTTACCTGGATCAGGTGCATGGGTACATGACCCGGTCCCTCGATCATGACCTGGACATCATGCTTCCACGCGATTTGTGTCAGCTCACCCAACGTCTCAAGCTCGGCAAACTGCGCCTCGTCGTTCGCATCGGCAATGGAACCGGGACGCAGCCCGTCTCCTAGGCTGAACGAGACATCGTAGGCCTTCATGATCTCGCAGATCTCCTCAAAATGCGTGTAGGTAAAGTTCTCTTCATGATGCGAGAGACACCACTTGGCATGGATCGATCCGCCGCGCGAGACGATGCCGGTCACCCTTGGCGCGGTCATGGGAACATAGCGAAGCCGCACGCCGGCATGGATCGTGAAGTAATCCACTCCCTGCTCGGCCTGTTCAATCAGCGTATCGCGGTACATCTCCCACGTGAGGTCCTCGGCTTTGCCGCCGACCTTCTCCAGCGCCTGATAGATCGGCACGGTGCCGATCGGCACCGGCGAGTTGCGAAGAATCCATTCCCGGGTCTCATGGATATTTTTGCCGGTGGATAGATCCATAACCGTGTCTGCGCCCCAGCGGGTGGCCCAGATCATCTTCTCGACCTCTTCCTCGATGGAAGACGCGACGGACGAGTTGCCAATGTTCGCGTTGATCTTCACCAAAAAGTTTCGCCCGATGATCATCGGCTCGATCTCGGAATGGTTAATGTTGCTTGGGATGATGGCTCTCCCTCGCGCCACTTCGTCCCGGACAAATTCAGCCGTAATAGCTGAGGGGATGCTGGCGCCCCACGAGTTTCCCGGATGCTGAGACTTCAATCGATCGGTGAACGCGCTGTTCTTCTTGGGCTGGCCATTCCCATGCCCACTATTGGCGACCGCTTCTTCGCGGCGCAGGTTCTCTCGAAGCGCGATGAATTCCATCTCGGGAGTAATGATCCCCTTACGGGCGTAGTGCAATTGCGTGACATTTGTTCCGGATTTGGCGCGAAGCGGTTTGCGAAGATGCGCGAATCTAAGATCATTAAGTTTCGGATCCGCCGCTCGGAGACGGCCATACTCCGATGACACCGCCGGCAGTTCTTCCACATCCGCTCGTTCAAGAATCCAGGGTGTCCTCAATGCCGCAAGTCCCTGTCGGATGTCGATACTGGCCTGCGGATCGGTATAGGCTCCGGAGGTGTCATAGACGAGAAACGGTTGATTTTCATCTGAAGCGCCGTTTGTTTTGGTTGGCGTGAGGCTGATCTCCCGCATGGGGACCCGGACGTCTTGGCGCATGCCTTGGATATATAGCTTGCGGGAGGACGGGAACGGCTGCGTAGTGATAGAGGCCTTACTCATAAATTCTCTTCCTTTCTATCCCTCAGCGGTCACGGGCTGTGAGGCAAGATCCTCACAGCACACATCGACGCCAAGTACGGGAGGCGGGTCTAGAAAATCAAATAACTCCTTGAGGATAGTTTCCAGGGGAGAGAAGGGGGGAGTAGAGCGCCTTGTGCAAGCATCGCTTCCCTTCGCTGGGATTATCCAGATCAGGTTCAGAGGGTGCGTAACATACCGGGGCTACGCTCTCAGCCACTCAGGCTCCCCTAGCAGTAAGGAGGCATACTACCTCGGGTTTTTCATTGTGTCAACTGCGATCTAGACAACATAGGCCATTTGAGGTCCAAGGTACGAGGCATAGGTCTTAAGCCCGATTGACAACTCCATCAGCCCACCGTAAGCTTTATAACTTAACTCTTCCTACGTTCCCATAAGCCATGGAGATGACCAGCACGCCGATGAGTGTCGCGCTTTCACTCCTAACCCCAAGTCCGCCACAGAAACTCACCCTGGCTGGTGAGATTCAAGCCTATCGGGATCTGCCGCTCGACGAACTGGCTCTGCGCACGGCCGCGGCCAAACGCGCTCTGGGCGACCGGGTCATCGTGCTCGGGCATAACTACCAACGGGACGAAGTGATCCGTCATGCCGACATTGAAGGCGATTCCCTCAAGCTCTCCCAGGTAGCCGCGGAGCGCTCTTCTCATGAATACATTGTATTCTGCGGCGTTCACTTCATGGCCGAGACCGCCGATATTTTAAGTAAGACCAGGCAGACCGTCATTCTGCCCGACTTGGCGGCCGGCTGTTCAATGGCGGACATGGCGCGGATCGAGCAGGTGGACGAGGCCTGGGAGCAACTTGGCAGGATCCTCCCCGTCGAGCAAGCCGTCACCCCCGTGGTCTACGTGAATTCTGCGGCGGTCCTGAAAGCCTTTTGCGGTGAGCACGGTGGCATCACGTGCACCTCCTCGAATGCCCGGCGGGTGATTGAATGGGCCTGGAAGCGGCGCGAGAAGATATTGTTCTTTCCCGATGAACACCTCGGCCGTAATACAGCGAATAAAATGGGTATTCCAAAGGAAGATCTCCTGGTCTGGGACCCCTTCCTCCCGAATGGCGGACATACCCCTGAGGCTGTTCAGAAAGCGCGGCTATTGCTGTGGAAGGGTTTCTGCAGCGTGCACCAGATGTTCCAACCCGCGCACGTCCGGTATTTCAAAGAGAAGCATCCCGGCATCAAGATCATCGTCCATCCCGAATGCCATGAAGACGTCGTAAACCAGGCTGATCTATCCGGGTCCACGGAATTCATCATACGCACCGTCTCCGCCGCCCCGCCTGGCTCTGTCTGGGGGATAGGGACGGAACTAAATCTTGTCAATCGCTTGAAGCAGCGACAACCTGACAAGAAGATTTTTTTCCTCTCGCCGACCGTCTGCCAATGCTCCACGATGTTCAGAATCGACGCGCCGCATCTGTGCTGGGCGATGGAAAACCTCGTCGAGGGCCGCGTCGTGAATCAAATCACCGTGCCCGAGGATGAGAAGCACTGGGCACGCATCGCGCTGCAGCGCATGCTCGACGTCTCCTAGGAAACTAGAGGCAGATTGGGTTCTCGGCTCGAACGCACTTTTCCGGCATATTCTCGTAGATGAGACTTTATTGACCGTCGGAGTGTGTGGATTTTCTGAAGGTTACGCGTTCTCTCAACGAGAGGTTCTCCCATAAGCCCCATCCCCATCATCGAGACTTTTCGCAAATTGTCACAACTCGAGAAGATCCTCCTGGTCCAAGACCTTTGGAACGAGATTGGCGGGGAGATCGACAGCCTACCTATCACCGAGGTCCGGCGGCGTCTCCTCGACGAGCCAACTGTGCAATACGCACAGGAACCTGCCGGCGTCCAGACATCGGAGAGCATTTAAAGAGGACGTTATTGCCGGTGCTGTGACAAGAGGCGGCCGGTGGTTATTCTCACCAGAGATTCGACTTTAGAATTTCTCAGCGAGGTGACAGTTGCGCCTGTCACCACAACGATTCGCGATATTCCGTCAGAAGTGTTTTGAGCTCTGTTGAGGGAATGCACTGACTGTGCCGTGAATCTGGATCATATCCAGACGGTCGCGAAGACCAAAATTGGTGAAGTGGTCACGACGCTGAATGCTCACAAAATGGCCGAGATGCGGGCTGCCTGTTTGTTCGCGTGGGGGTTCTAAAACCCGTGCACGATTTACTGCCGTAAGACTGCGCGGAAGCAGAGAACAGAACGGGAGACCGCCTGCTCTAAGAGCCGCTGTCAAGATCCGCACAACTCGTCGGCGACTATCGACTGGGTGGGACGTAAGGGGGATCGGCCCCCCTGCACCCTTAAGCAACAGCCCATTCAAACCACCCAATCCTCAATAGACATCGGCATTCATGCCACCGCGCACACACCACACACCGAATTCCATGATTTTTTGCTGTATGCCCAAGCTGCCATCCCGTAAGTACAAGCCAAACGCCATGGTAGGAAAGTCGAAGTTTGTCGTCGCCGCCCAATACCAAGTGGACTGGATATTCAGAAACGGATGGCCTGGCTGAAGGGCTGGGCCAGGAAAGGGCACCGACGGATCTACCAGACTACTCAGCTCAACAAAAGACGGCAGGCGGAACCCCTTCTGGCCGCCGACGACCTTGTTCATGCAGCGGTAGCGGGCGTTAGACCACAGCGTGAGAGTCGTATCCGGGGATTTTTCCCACACCAGGCCGGTATTCCGATCCAGTACCGCCGCGCCCTCGAAATTCGACAACACGAGGAACCGCGTCGCCGCCGGCAGCGTTCGATCCCAGGACGGCGCTGCATAGTACGGGCCGGTTGATGTGACGGCCTGTGCAGGGGCGGTCACCAGTGCCAATGCACCCAGTACGAAGAAACAATGGGTTCGGCCTAGCAGGTGCTTTATCATGCTTCCTCCTGTTGATGATTCCTGCACTGGCGTAATCGATTTCTCTTCCAAAGAGCTCCATCGACTAACGACTTTCTATCGTTACTTTTCTGTTGCGTCCTCCTTCCACGAAACTTCAAGGCTGGTGAGAAACAAATTTAAGTAGAGCAGAACGTGGCGGGAATAGACGAAGCGATCAGGATTTCTTCAGTAACTTCTCGATCTGTTCCGCGAAGACTGAGTAGCCCGCGGCGCCAGGTATTCTCACGGCGTCTGAAAAGCGGTCGCCACTGGTTCTGACGATCAGGAAGCCGGGTGTTCCCCGAAAACCAAGGCGCTCCCCGAGCTCTTTGTCAGCCATAATGGCGTCGACATGCTTTTGTGAGTCCATACAGGTTCCAAACATCTCTTGCTTCAGGCGCAAGTCTTTAGCGATGCGCAGAATCACGCCGCTACCGAGCCGCCCGGCCTGATCGAAGAGCCGGTCGTGCATCGGCCAGTACTGGCCTTGCTCTCCGGCGCAGCGAGCGGCATGCGCGGAAACCAACCCCCATCCTTTCTCATCGCGAGGATAATCGCGGTAGGCAAAGCGGGCTTTGCCCGTGTCCAGATACTGAGACTTCATCTGAGGCAATGTCTCTCGATAAAATTTCCCGCAGTAGCCGCAGGTAAAGTCGGAGAACTCCACGACGAGAACAGGAGCTTTGGTATTCCCAAGGATGGGAGTGTTGGGAGCGAGGATCTCGGAAACAGGGGCAGACGACATGCTTTACGCTAACATACCGCGCCTTGCCCGGGCCAGCGAGAAGGAAATGGCTGAGTGTAAACCCGGAACAGTGTATTTTTGCTACCGCTGAACGCGGCATCCTGAAGAGAAAAATATTCTGTGCCGGATTTCCGGCAATTTTCATTAAGAAATCTCACGTCCTCTTGGAATCAGAGCATGTCGGGTTGGGTTGCTTGGCGCCTGAAAAGAATATAAAATCAAAGATTCTTGGGAAAAACGCCGATCATGGATTACAAAGCCACGCTCAATCTGCCGCAAACGACCTTCCCGATGAAGGCCAATCTGCCCGAGCGAGAGCCTCAAATGCTAGCCAAGTGGG
>JBBRRL010000052.1:0-8962 GCA_038200775.1 Nitrospirales bacterium | reverse complement strand
GCCCAGTGGCTCCAGACGTAGGTAGATCTTGGTGTACATCAAAGCGCTTGGATGAACTGCAAGAAATCTCACCTGTGTTCCCCCCTGATAAACAGCTCATCAACATTTGCATCGAGTCTGGCGCAAAATATACCGGATTTATGTTCGGGTGGTAGCAACTTACGGGGGGCCTGACGTCGCCTGCGACCGAACCGTATCGTTCCGCACGTTATCTCAAGCGTAAGTTAGGGCTGCTAGGGGGGGTTACAGTGCGTCTCCTGAGCGGCACCGAGGGACAGCAACTCCGGCGTCAAATGGCAAAGGTGCGGAGCGTCAAACTGAACAAGGCACTCAAGCTGTTGATGACTCTTTGATACCGTGAATCAGCATTGCTGATTCTGTTTAACTTTTGTCCCTTTCTGACTCGAGGCGTGCCCCCAACCAACCTCCAATGCCGTTAGCCTTTTTGATATCTTCATATCATCGCGCTGAGTTTTCTTCGCAAGGTCGTCATTGCGAATAATGTACTCGACGGCAAGACTAAGGGCTTTCGCATCCTCTAAATTCCAATTCAGGTTTCATGACCTCTACCCCTCTCGCTCAATGACTTGAGTAGGAGCGCCGCCTGTACGTCGCTGTAGCCCTGTTTCTGCATGCAGGCCATATAGGTTTTCGATACACATTGGAATGCGGTTTCTTGCGGGGTGGATTTGCATGAATGCGGCATCACAAACCATCCAAGGAGAAACGCAACAACGGCTACAAATGTACTTTTGGCCTCTACGTATTTGGGAATGGTGACGATCGATGATCGTTGGTAAACGAGAAGGCGGCCGTCTATTCGATCATTCCGGCAACGGACGTCCTCTTGTCTCCGGCGCCCAGGGCAGGATCGCGAGACCCAAGAGATAGACCAGGGCCACCGCGCTGGCGGCACGTCCAAAACTCCCCAGCGCCGCTACAAGAAAGCCCGTCAGCAACGGCCCCGCGGAGGCCAGAACACGTCCGGCGTTAAAACAAAAGCCCGCGCCCGTCGCGCGAATTCTCGTGGGGTAGAGCTCCGGCAAGTAGATGGGAAAGCCGGTAAAGATGCCGTTATTGAAAAATCCCAGCAAGGGGAGCAGGAGCAGCACCTGCCCGTAATCCCGTGGCGTTAAAAATGTAATGGGCACCATCAAGAAGCTCCCGAGGCACATCAGGGCGAAGGCCCCCCGCCGCCCCAGGCGCTCGGCCATGGGTCCGAAGCTGAGATATCCGACGAGCGCGCCGGCATTCAACCACATCGTGGCATACACCACGTAAGTCCTGGTGTCATCCGCGTTCAATCCCTGCATATCAGGCAGCGCTCTGATCAATGTCGGGGTCCAATTCGTGGCGCCCCACAACCCAAACACGGCCACGAATGCCAATGAGGCGCCGACCATGGTGGGCCGTCGAAGCGAGCCTTGGAACAACTCGACGATCTTTACCCGGTGCGCGAGCCCCCTCTGCTCCTCAAGCGCGTGCGCCTTGACCCAGCGATCAGGTTCCTTGACCCACAGGCGCACAAGAAGAGCTACAAAGGCGGGAACAACTCCGACGAGGAACAGGGCTTGCCAGGGATGATTACGCAAGAGCAGATAGCACGCCGCCGCCAGGAAGAAGCCAACCGCCCAGGCCGACTGCAGAATGCCGGCGGCGCGGGCCCGCTTCTCCTCAGGCCATACTTCGGCCACAAGGGCCGCGCCCGCGGCCCACTCGCCGCCGATCCCCAAGGCCGTCAAAAAACGGTAGAGCGCCAGCTGCCACCAAGCTTCCGAGAGCGCGGCCATGCCGGTGAAGACCGCATAGATGAGAATCGTGATGACCAGGGTTTTCGTGCGACCAATGCGGTCCGCGACCACTCCAAAGACGACGCCTCCAAGCGCCCAACCGAGAAGGAATACTGAAAAAATGATGCCGCCGTACCAGCCGATATCGGCGTCTGCAGCCGGCCGACCCAACGACGCGGGCAGAAGATCGTGGAGCGCAGGATGCAACACCAGCGCGTAGATCATGGCGTCCATGGAATCAAACACCCACCCGAGCCAGGCGACAAAGAGCACCAGCCATTGGTAGCTAGTGACTCTCTCTCCCGGAAAGGCAACAGGCATGGGCTCTAATCCCTGACCTGCTCCATGTCAAATCGGATCCGATTCTCCTCCTGAACGAGCTGATCGATCTGTTCAAAGTGGCGCATCAGCTCCTTCTCTTTTAGAAGCGCGCCTGTTTCGCGCTCGATCAGATGAAACGCCCGCTCACCTGCCGAGTGGTACCGTTCTTTGATCTCCGCCTCCACGGCGTCCAATCGGAACTTCAACCGAAGCAGCTCCACTTCCTCTAACGATCGATTCATGGCGGTCTGCGTTCCTCGCTGCACGACGGCGAAGCCTGCTACAAGATCGTGCCTCAACCGCCGCCATCGAAGACGCATCAGGAAATCCTCGCAAGATCGAGCTTGGCGCCCCAGCGGCGCAACAAGGCGCCCTTCAATTCCGCGTGTTCCGCGCGCGCGAGCTTGGGATCGTCACGCAGCAGATTTGCAGACTCTTGCCGGGCTTCGTTCAGGATCATGGCATCCCGGATAAGGTGTGCGACACGAAGATCCGCCGGACCCCATTGGCGGGTGCCGAAGAATTCCCCGGGTCCGCGGATCGCCAGGTCCTCTTCGGCGATGTCGAAGCCATCATGACTTTTCACAAGAGCTTCCAGCCGTCGCCGCCCCTCCTCGGTGAGCCGGTGAGGCGCCATCAGAAAGCAATAGGATTGATGGGCTCCCCGGCCAACCCGCCCCCGCAGTTGGTGCAGCTGAGCGAGTCCGAATCGGTCGGCATGCTCAATGAGGATGACGCCGGCGTTCGCAATGTCGATCCCCACCTCGATGACCGTCGTGGCTACCAGCACCTGAATGCGGCCTTCCTGGAAGGCAGCCATAACCCGATCCTTTTCCCCGGTTTTCATGCGGCCATGAATGAGCCCGACCATCCATTTCCGGAATACCTCCTCCTGCAACCGCTTTGCCTCGGACATGGCTGCCTGCAAATCGACTTTCTCAGACTCCTCAACCAGCGGGAACACCACATAGGCCTGCCGGCCCCGGGAGAGTTCATCCTCGATAAGGCGGTACACACGCGCTCGCTGGCTTTCATCGAACAGAAGGGTTCGCACCGGCCGCCGCCCCGGGGGCATGGCATCGATCACTGACACATCAAGATCTCCATAGACAGTGAGCGCCAAGGTCCGGGGAATCGGCGTTGCGGTCATCACGAGGACATCCGCGGAGTATCCCTTCTCCTTCAGAACCGCCCGCTGCAAGACACCGAACTTGTGCTGCTCATCCACCACCGCCAAGGCGAGGTGCTTGAATCTCACATCATGCTGGATTAACGCATGGGTGCCAAGGACAATCTTTGCAGACCCATCGGCAATCGCCGCCAGCGCCTCCTCCCGTTTTTTGCCATCGCGGCCGCCAGTCAATAACAGGCAGGAAATCTCGAGCGGCTTCAGCAGGCGCTCGAGTGTCATAAAATGCTGTTCCGCCAGAATCTCTGTAGGCGCCATGAGCGCCGCTTGATAGCCAGACCCGACCGCAGCCAATATCGCGAGTACCGCAATAACCGTTTTGCCCGACCCTACATCTCCCTGAATCAACCGATTCATGGGGTGGGGACTCGCCATGTCCCGCCGGATGTCTTCGAAGACGCGCGCCTGCGCAGCCGTCAGTCCGAAAGGCAGCACGTCCAGAAGGCGGTTGGGGAGAGCAGACTTGAGATCATAGGTGAAGACTCGCGACTCCTTCTTGACATCTTCCCGCTTCTGCCCGAGCGCAAGTTCCAAGAGAAGAAAATCCTCGAACGCGAGGCGTCGGTGCCCGGGACTCCGGGCCTTATTAAATTCTTCGATGTCAGTTCCCGGGTCGGGAAAATGGACCTGCCGAATCGCTGTGCTGAAGGGCAGCAGCCCCCGCCGCCGAATCAGGTCCGCTGGCAGCGGATCGATTGCACCCTGGCCATATTGGTCGATGATAACCTTCATGATGGCACGCAGGCGGTCGCTCATCATGAGCCGGGATTTGGTTTCCCGTCCGTGGTAAATCGGCACAATCCTTCCCATATGCGTCAGATCAGATGCGGGTAGACCGGCCGTTCCAGTTATCCCGTCAGGCGCTGGACAAGCTTTCTCCAGAATCTCAAAGACCGGATTGTCCATCTGCAGCTCAGTCCAGCGGCCATTTTTCGGCTTTACTTGGCCATAGAGCATCAGCATCTGTCCTGCATGAAATGTCTCGGCGAGATAGGGCTGGTTAAACCAGATGAGGTGAAGCCTGCCCGTCGCATCCGCAACCGTCACCTCGATGAGTTTGCGGCGTTGGTAGTGCGTGAGCTTCAGGGCGGCATTCTCGACTCGCGCCTTGATCATGGCGGTGTCACCAGGGGAGAGACCGCTGATGGACCGCAACTGGGAGCGATCCTCGTATCGCCAGGGGACCATCCACACGGCGTCTTCCACGCTGTGGATTCCAATCTTAGCTAAGGCCTCTGCCTTTTTAGGCCCCACTCCGCGTACATACTGTACGGGACAGTCTGAGAGCCGATACCTCTGTGGCGGCTGAGCTATCGGCAGGTCTAGCGCCTGCCTGAGTCCTCGGATCAGTGCACGAGCCTCTTTTACTCGAACTGCTCGTTGGCCACGGGGCAGTTGGTCGTAGTCCGAGAAAAGGTGCACAAGGCGCAGGAGGGCCGTTTCTGTAGCTTGGGGACGCATGCCCTGACCCATTGCCTCCGTAACCTGCCGGGAGATGAATCTGCCAAGGTCTTTCAGCGAGAGAGAGCCGCCCCCTTCAGCAAAATCCAGCGGGCGATCGATGATCTGAAGTATCTCTTTAAGCCGGTCCATACGATCCAAGCGAGATTGTCGCGCACCTTTACCATAGACTTCAAGGAGTTACATTGCCATCGTCTGTGTGGTGTCGACTTTTCATCCCAGATCGTAACTTATATTATGACTACGTAGGGATACGAGATTTTCGGCTAAAGCTGGAGGATCAGTCACCCGATAAAGATGATGTAGAAACGTTAATATCATTGAGGTCGTCGTGGAATTTCTCACCCAACATCCCCTGATCCGCTACGTCGTAGAAGTCATGTTCATCATCTCGCTCGCCGTCGTGCTCATCGGCATCGCCGGATCGGGTTCGTCGCTCCTTTCTCGCTGGATGTCATTGCGGGGACGGCACGCACGATGGAAGCGTCCCGAAGAGATGGGTCTCGCCTGCTGGAAACTCCCGAAATAGTCCTTGGTTCTATTGCGCATACATGTTATACCTTAAAGGAGTCTACAGTCGTCGCCACACTCCATGAGGGTAGTATGAACGCACGATCAATCGGAATCGCAATGAGCGCCCTGGTATTCCTGGCTGCCACCGGATGCGCCTCGAAAAACGTCTCCTCCAACGGCAATGAAACAGAGAACGGCCAAGTCGTCTTCTCTAAGGGCCAACCCGGCCACATGAACGAGGACGGCACGTACGAAAAAGGAACCCCAGGCATCGGGCCTGATGGCCGACCCATCCCCGGCTTTGTCCCCCGTAAAGGGCCTGACGGCCGAACCCTTCCAGGCTTTTATCCTCCCCTTGGCCCCGATGGTCAACCTCTGACCGGCTTTACCCCTGGCTCCGCGAAGGAATCCGGCGTGGGCACAGGGCCGACGATGCTTTCAAAGGCGGACGCTGAGGCGCTGCAAACTCAAGAGGCCCGGAGATTACGCGAAGAAGGGCGCAAATCGCTTGCGGACGTTTACTTTGCTTATGATCGCTGGGGACTTTCCGAAGAGGGAAAGAAAAATCTTTCCCGAAGCGCGGGCTTTCTGAAGGAGAATCCCAAGGCGAAGCTCATCATCGAAGGGCACTGCGATGAACGCGGCAGCGGCGAATACAACCTCGCGCTGGGAGAGAAACGCGCCAAGGAAGCCCTTCAATTTCTAACAGATCTCGGAATCCACAATATTGTGGCCGTCACGAGTTATGGCAAGGAACGGCCGAGTTGCAAAGACCAGGATGAGACCTGTTACTCAAAGAATCGTCGCGCGCACCTGCTGTTCGAGGCCAACTAACAATCGATCCCCCACAACGTTGAGGGGCGCAGTTATTACACCCTCCCCCCGGAGTTGGACAAGACACGGGCGGTCTTGTCTGCGAATCCCCGTTATGATAGCATTCCGAGACTTTCAACACTGACCAAGGAGTGCTGTGTGGCTAGGGTTTGTGACATGTGCGGCAAAAGTCCTTCCGTCGGCAACAAGGTAAGTCATGCGAATAACCGCACGAAGCGAGTGTTTCTTCCAAACCTGCAAACCGTCCGAGCCTTGATCAATGGCGCAACACGTCGGATTCGCGTCTGCACCAATTGCATCAAAAGCGGCTGGGTTATCAAAAGCCCGAGAAACAAAAAAGCAGTCAAAGCCCCCGCGGCTTAGCCATTCAGCAGCCTGATGATCACATCGTTTTCGAGAAATTCAATTATATTCAGCGCCGCATGCTTCTGCGCAATCCGCTCCATGTAGCGTAAGTCCAAGCCCAACGTTTGACACAGAATGATGCGGTTCACCCCGCCATGCGCGACGATCGCCACCCGTTCGCCGCGATGTTGCTTGACGATTTCGTCAATGACAGGCATTACACGGATAGCTAACTCGCGACAACTCTCGCCCCCGGTGGATTTGGCATTCGCCGGGTTCGTTATCCATTCTGTCCATTCCGCTGGATAGTGGCGCTGGACCTCTGCTTGAGTCAAACCTTCCCACTGCCCAAAACATTTCTCCCGTAGCAACGGCGCCGCAATCGGTTTTCGGCCGATCGCATATCCAAGGATCTCGGCGCTCTGAATTGACCGGCTGAGATCACTGGCATACACCGCTGCGATTTTCTCACCCGAAAGTCGTGACGCCAAGTTCTCCATCTCTGACACTCCATTTGCAGTGAGGGTCACATCCAAATGGCCATTGCAGAATCCCGGTCGTGGAGTTTCGCCATGGCGGATCAGATAGAGTCGTGTTTCGTTCCCTGGGGTCACGCTGCAGATTATCATATTCTCAATTGTCTTTGGCTGGGGCCCCCGCGGGGGGCAAAAGGGGACAGGCTACTTTTTTAGAGGTGAAGGCGTGTATGCGACCAGAGGATCAGCTGAAAAAAAGCTGTCCCTTTTTTTCGGGACGATGACTCGGAACCAAAGGAGTCTTCTCAGTCGAGAATAAGCGGGGGAAGAGAGGCTTCGATACTGATGCTATGCGTATCTGTCTATCGATACCCTTACGCTTCTCTGAGGCGCTGTTTGCCCCTGCACGCGAAGCAGACACATCAAGAAGATCGAGATAGCTACCGTCATGCCGAGTAGGAGACCGATGATAACCCCTGCTATGAACATGTGAGTCCCCCTTTGTTGGCGAACTGCAGGGTAGCGAGAAGTCACGCCTCTGGTAAATTCACCATTAGATAGTTGACCTAGTCTATAAGTAGGGGATGAAAAATCGTTACGGCGGAGGTTCTGAGGTCTGGAACTTACTGATTCCGGCCGGGCTTGACTAACCTGCAACTTGGGGTTGCCCGAAGACAAGGCGACAATGCCTTCGCTTAACTGTTGCCTTCCTGCGTGTGACCACGAGGAGGGCAGATTCCACGACTAAGAAGTAGGACAACACGGTGAGCTCCTGTCCTTTAGTCAGTGGACGCCCGGGCGAGACAGAGTCAATGAGCGCCTTACAGGACGATTTGAAATTGATGATTGCCCTGTCGGATCCCATAAATCTCCCTGCCACCAGAGAGCCGCCCCCGATCCTATCGCAATCTGCCGGAGAGGGTGCCCGAACGTCCTAAGTTTTAGCAACTAAATAGTAGCTCTACGAGTGACCTGCCAGGTAAGCCAGACCCTCTCGTATCAAGGCTTACCGGCTCTAAACCCTTAATTCTAGTGATAAACACCGGGTGTTTATCGAAGCAGGATAGAGACTTTCCCGTCCGCAGGTCCGGTCTGAGGATCTATGCTGCGCCGGCTTGAGGAGTCAGAGCCATGCGTCGATCCATAATCACATAGGAGTGTCCACCCATGATGTACTGTACGAGGTTCAGCGGCACCCATCGTTCAAAAAACGCGGCGCCTTTGCAGTACACGCAAAGTTGCCTCGGGAGGATACACGGACACACCCAACGGATGAGAATCTCCATCACAGCCCTCTCTCTCCTCGTCGCATCTCCCCACGGTTATAAAGCGGGAGATGCCCGATCCCTAATTCAAAGCCTAAGCAGCCCGGCGCGGTTGCCGTAGAAAACCGTGCTCAAAGCAGGTTTTCAGCAGCTGGGCGGCATTGGTCGCCCGCAACTTCTTCATCATGTTCGCGCGATGGGCCTCGACAGTTTTATGGCTGATCTTCAACTGTTTTCCAATTTCACGATTCTTAAGACCGTTCCAGATATACATGAGCACCTGCTGTTCCCGCTCCGTCAACGAGACCACGCCCTTCGTCTTGGTTCTTGCTGTCATAATATCCTCCTTAGGTGTTGTAACGAGTATATTATGTATAGTTACACACAATCAGCAATACCCACTTAGTTGGGGTCTATTTATTAGGGTCATTTCTCATCTGAGGAATCCGGCTGCCTATTTCGTCGAGAGTTTATAGTTGGATCGGCTGGGGCTGCCGCCGAAACCTCCTACCATGATGTAGAACGTGTTGCCTGAGGTGACGGCAAAGGACAGCTCGAGGTTGGCGCCCTCCGTGGGCTCGTACTTGTGCTCAATCTGCGCCTTGTTCTGGTTGTACACATAGACATCGGGCCTTAGGACAGAAGACATGTTTTCCAGGCGTACCGCGATCTCTTTCTGGGCGATATTGTCGAGCCGGTACCAATCCCGGTCTTGCCCGTCAAGGATATTGGCCAATATCAATTGCCCCACTTTTATGGCAGTGGCCG
>JBBRRL010000051.1:0-9028 GCA_038200775.1 Nitrospirales bacterium | reverse complement strand
GCCGCGCCCTGATACGGCTCGATGAATGAAGGGTGGTTGTGGCTCTCCATTTTAAAGACCGCCGCCAGACCATCTCCGATGTCCACAATGCCCGCGTTCTCACCCGGACCTTGAATCACTTGGGGACCTTCTGTCGGAAGGCGCTTCAAAAAAAAGCGCGAGCTTTTGTAGGAACAATGCTCGCTCCACATGACCGAGAACAGCCCGAGCTCAGTCAGATTCGGCGCTCGCCCGAGGATCGAAACGATTTTGGCGTATTCTTCGCCCGTTAGTCCGTGTTGGGTGATGACTTCTTGTGTGATCACGAATATGCGGCGCCTGGATGTTTTTGCGTCGCGAACCTACAACTGTCCTGAGAGATAAATGCGTCCTGTGGGCTGGGGGCTGCCTCCGTCCGGCTCCATGCTCACTGCAAACTGCTTGATCCGGTCGAGTTGCGAGACCCGCGGAATCATGACGCGGCTCTTGTTGCCACGATCGGTCCCGAAGGTCCCTGCGCTGACCGGTCTATCCAGGATTGCCCAGAGCTGATACGTCTTGTCAGGCGGAAGCGGCGGCATATTGAACGCGTACAAAAAAGCTTTCCGTGTAGAGGGATCATATAGCAAGAGACCACCCGCAGACTTGGCCTCGTCGGAGCCGGCCAGAGAGACGACCTTCACGTTTGGCGCGCGAAGAAATCCGGCCATTCCATCGTCTTTGGTCGGCTTGGTGACAGCCTGTTCCTGTTGGCTTAAGCGGCCGCGGAGTTCCGCGAGCTCGGCTTCGCGCGCCGCAAGGGTATCCCGCGTGCTTCCAAGCTGGTCAGCCAACGCGTTACGAATGCTCTTGAGATTGTCTTCCTGTTGCGCTGCCTGGGCCTGTAACGCAGCAAGGCGCTGCGCTTCCTCGTGCATGGCGGTTTCGATCTGGCGGCGCTGCGTCGCCTCCGTCTGCAACTGTGACCGAAGCGTCAGAGCGTAGCCGCCGAGGATAATCACCAAAATCACCGACGCGAACGCGATTGCGGGCGGGCGGAACAGAAAGCTCCAGTCGCCTCTCCATCGTTTTTTCTCTTGCTGTGACGCTTGGGCCGCCCCCGCCCCGTTTTTGGCGAAGTCGAGCTCAAAGACCCTCATCAGGTGTGACTGCAGATCAAAAGGCACCGGTTCCGCTGGTAATGCATAGGGCAGCAGACTCGCCGTGGCTCGATATTCCCTCAAGGCCGCGCGGCACTCTTCACACCCACCCCGAGTGTGGCTCGCCAATGCCTCGCGCTCTTCATCTGCCAGAGCATCGACGACCGAGAGCGCGGCTGCATCTTCAAACTGCTCGTGCGACACTTATTTGTGCTCCCAACATGGCCGTAACGTATAGCGCAACTTATTCATGCCCAGTTTGATCCTCGTCTTGATCGTGCCAATGGGCTTATCGAGTTTCGCCGCGATTTCCGTGTGCGTCAGCCCATCGTAGAACGACAGCTCGAGGGCTTCCTGCTGGGCCGCTGGTAGGTCCCTAAACGCCTCGCCCACCAGGGTTCGCAGCTCCTCTACGGTGTGGGTCTCCAGAGGATCGGGGAGATCGCTCTGAAGCTCATCCGCCCCAGTTTGCTCGAGCGAATCGGTGAGCGTTCGGCCACGTGACGTCGAGGCCCGGAGCCTGTCGATCGACCGGCTACGCGTCAGTGTGATCAGCCAGGCCATTGGCGATCCACGTTTGGGGTCGAAGTTTCCGGCTTTCCGCCAGACCTCGATGTAGACATCCTGCAGCAATTCGGTGGCCTCGTCGCGATTGTTCAAAATCCTGAGCGCCAGCGGGAAGAGCAAGGGACTAGATTGCTCGTAAAGTTCCGCAAACGCTTGCGAATCGCCTTTGCCGACTCGTTCAATGACATCTGGCCCAAGAGGAGTGCGATTTGGCAAAATTCTCATCCCCCTCAGATACGGCGCGTCCGTGCTATCGATGAAGGCGATCATTATAAGTAGCTACGGACAGAAAAACTACAAGGATGTATCCATGTCTTAAGCACATCCGCTCTTTCTCTTGGCCCGTAGATCATGGTATGAAACATCACGTTTAACCAGGAGGCACATATGCGACGAGTCGTAGGAGTAGCAGTCGTGATGGCATGGATGGTCATGATGGCCGGATCAGGCTGGGCCGATATGGGGAAAACCGCACCGGCGCTCAAAGCAGCCACGGGATCTAAGGCCGAGGCCCATCTCAAGGAAGGGATTGAGCATTACGATCAGGGTCATTTTGACGTCGCTTTAAAGCACTTCACGGCAGGCGCCAAAGAAGATCCCCAGTCAGCGGAAGCGCACTATGACGTCGCGCTTGCGCTCGACAAGACCGGCGATCACAAAGCCGCGACCGAGCATTTCAAAAAAGCGGCTGAACTTGGCAAGGACAATCCGGAGATTCAAAACTCGGGCATCCTGAAAGCCCATCTGAAGAAGTAACGCATTCCACGGGAGCCGCTCCTCCGCGGGGTGGACCGGCTCCCGATCAGCTTTAGATCCTGCTTTTATCTCCCTGCCCTTCCTGCAGCATTTGAAACACGGTAATTTCAGGCAATCCTGTCAGCAGGTCGGCCGCTTTTGAGAGCAAGGACTGGATATGCGGAGCGCCGAAGTGTTTGTCTATCGCCTCCTTGGAAATCCAGCGCTCGATCGTAATAAAGAGCGTCGGATCTTCCAGAGAGCGATGCAGGGTGTACCGTAGGCATCCTGACTCTGAATGGGTCGGGGCTACAATTGCGCGTAGTTCGCGTTCAAGGTCCGCTTCGCGGCCTGGCTTTGCCTTCGCTTTAGCGACAACCGTCAATTCCGGCATAGGCTCGTTCCTTTCGCGGTCGGCTTACCCCTTTCCAAGTGTGCAGTGCGAGTTGACCGAAAGTCTCATGGCCGCAAGGCTATTGAGCATCGAGAGAAAGATAAGCTTGCCGGAATCGTTGCCGAGGATTGCTTCGGCCGAGCGCTCAGGATGCGGCATCATGCCAAGCACGTTCCCCTGCGCATTGATAATCCCGGCAATGTTTTCAAGCGAGCCGTTTGGATTGGCCTCCGCCGTCACTTGGCCGTCTGGTCCGCAGTACCGAAACACAATCCGGTTTTCCGCGCTCAAGGACGCTAACGTCTGGGCGTCAGCGTAATAGTTTCCCTCGGCATGAGCAACCGGCAGTCGCAACACCTGGCCGTTCGCCAACCGTTCCGTGAAGGGCGTGGAAGCGTTCTCGACTCGCACATGCACATCCCGGCAAATGAAGGAGAGAGAGCGGTTTCTCAGCATGACCCCAGGTAAAAGACCTGCCTCCAAGAGAATTTGAAAGCCGTTGCAAATGCCAAGAACAAGCCCCCCGTTGTCCGCAAAGCGCGTCACGGCGGTCATGACAGGGGAAAATCGAGCAATGGCGCCTGTTCGCAGATAGTCCCCATAGGAAAATCCTCCGGGGATGACGATGGCGTCCAGCGGAGGCAGGTTTTCCGCCTTGTGCCAGATGAACTCCGCAGCAACGTCGAGTCCTTGCGACACCGCATAATGGCAGTCCTGGTCGCAGTTTGAGCCCGGAAAGACGACGATGCCGATGCGCGTCTTCGGCAGGCTCATGATTCGGTGCTAGTCAAGCAAGTCAAATCTGTAGTCCTCGATAATCGGGTTGGCAAGCAACCGCTCGCCCATGGTGGCTAAATCCTCTTCGACCTTCGATCTCTCGGTCGTCTCCAGCTCCAACTCGATCAGTTTTCCTATGCGCACGCCTTTGACGCCCGAATACCCCAGCGATCCAAGCGCGTGCAGGACCGCCTGTCCCTGGGGGTCCAGGATTTCTTTTTTCAATGTCACATACATCCGGGCCTTCACGAGCGTGGGTCTCCACGTTTCGCGCTGTTGCGCCCAAAGACCCGCTTCATGACCGTGTCAACCCCACGGAGATACGCCTTCGGGTCAAAACAGCCCGCGATCTGGCGGGCGGTGAGACGTTGAGTGATGAAGAGATCCTTCTCCGCCAAGTCTCGAAATGACAGCGCGCCGTTGTAGGCCTGTAACGCCAAGCGCTGCACTACCTCGTACGCTTCGGTGCGTGCTACGCCGTGGCGCACCAGTTCGAGCATCAGACGTTGAGAATAGATGACTCCACCCGTCAGATCTAAATTGCGCCGCATGTTTTCGGGATATACCACAAGATTAGTGATCAGATCGATCAGACGGGCGAGCATATAATCGATCAGGATGGTACTGTCGGGAATAATGACTCGCTCCACGGCCGAGTGGCTGATGTCACGCTCGTGCCACAAGGCAATGTTCTCCATCGCCGCAAGGCTGTTGGCCCGGACAAGTCTCGCCAAGCCGCAGAGATTCTCTGAAACGATTGGATTGCGCTTGTGAGGCATCGCCGAAGAGCCCTTTTGGCCGGCGGTGAATGGCTCTTCCACCTCCAGGACCTCCGTGCGTTGCAGGTGGCGGATTTCGGTGGCGAACTTTTCGATGCTGCTTGCGAGCAGGGCCAACGCGGTAAGATAGGCTGCGTGCCGATCACGCTGAATGATCTGGTTTGAAGCCGGCGCAGGCTGAAGACCGAGCTTCTTGCAGACGTACCTTTCGACGTCGGGGGAAAGATGCGCAAAAGTGCCCATCGCACCTGACATCTTCCCGTAGGCGATGCCTTTACGCACTTCAGTGATTCTCTCTTTGTGACGCCGGACTTCGTCATACCAGATCGCCAGCTTGATACCGAATGTGATCGGCTCGCCATGGATCCCGTGCGAGCGTCCGATCATCACCGTGTCGCGGTGTGCGAGCGCCTGGGCCTGAATCGCTGCCAGGAGCCTGTCGATGCCGTCCAGGATCATGTCGGCGGCTTTTACCATGAGCATGGCCAGGGATGTATCGAGAATGTCGGACGATGTGAGCCCCATATGCAGGTAACGTGCGGCCGGCCCAACCTGCTCGGCAATCGATTCGATGAAGGCGATCACATCATGCTTGACCACCTTCTCAAGCGCATCGATACGCGTAGGGTTAATACGTGCCTTGGCTTTAATTTGACGTAGGGCGGACGCCGGCACGAGTTTTTTCTGAACCAGCGCTTCGGACGCGAGCAACTCCACGGCGAGCCAGGTCTCGTATTTATGAGACGGCAACCAAAGGCTTTTCATTGCCGGGCGGCTATAGCGATCAATCATGCGCTACACTCTCGTCGCGTGAGTCTGCCGAATGCGGCTCCGTTTCATTGCACCCGCCCTTCCCGCGCCCGCCAAGACGGTCGCTTTCTCCCGAGCACCCGCTATCTACACCCATCACTACACCCGCCCTTGCCCCGGACCGCCGGGACGCGTCCTTTTCCCATAGCCCCGAGCTCGCCATTACACCCGCCAAACAGAGCTTGCTCGACCATTCCACCCAACCCACCCTGAACTCGCCAAGACGAGTTCGTTTCTCCCGTTAGGCCTGATGATTTTTTAAGGCCGCCGGGGTAATTTCTCTGGTATTGATCTTCACCTTGCCGGCCTCACCTCCGATTCTGACGCGCCAAGACGCGCCTCTGTCCCGTCACACCCGCCCGCCCCAGGCGCGCCAAGACGCGCCTCTGTCCCGTGCGCGGCGCTTTCGTGGGCTTTGTCGCTGAGGCCTGGTTCTTCCTTGAGCATTCGATCCAGAATGCCGTTCACAAACGCTCCAGACTGCTCATCCCCGAACCGTTTAACAATATCGATGGCCTCGTTCAAGGTGACTCGCGCAGGTACCTCCGTCAGGTTCAGCAGCTCATAGACCGCCATGCGGAGCACGTTTCGATCGATGCAGGCCATTCGTGAGATGCTCCAGTTCTCAGCGTATCGGCCGATGAGCCCATCAAGCGCGGTCACATCTTGGATGACGCCGTCGATGAGGGACTGGGCGAAGCGCCGACATTCGGGGCTTGCGGCGTGTTGATCCCAGAACCCCTCGAGCCATTCTGTGGTGCCATGATGAATGTCCCATTGAAAGAGGACTTGGAGGGCGAGTTCCCTGGCTTTGTGACGCAGATTCATGGACGGCGTCTCGCCGTAGTGTTCCGCTTTCGAGGCAGCCTTTTCATGAGATTTGCCATCTCGATGGCGGCCCTGCCGGCCTCATAGCCCTTGTTGCACCGTTCATTAGCATCGATCCATGCCCCACCCTTCTGCAATGACTCTCCCCTAGACTTCTTGGCACTTCCCCTGCGGCAAGGGGTAGCTCGGGCCTCCGCCTGTTCCTCGGTATCCGTCGTAAGGACGCCGAAGATCACCGGCACGCCATAGTCGTACGCCACGCGCGCAACGCCCTGGCTGACAGCCATGCTGATGTATTCAAAGTGCGGGGTCTGGCCCCGGATCACTGCGCCTAGACACACCAAGGCGTCATAACGTTGCGACCTAGCAAGCTGTGCCGCAATGAGTGGTATTTCAAACGCGCCGGGGACCGAGACGACATCGATGGCGTCATCTTTTGCTCCAGCCCCCCGTAAGGCTTCTAACGCCCCTTCAAGCAAATGTTTCGTCACCGCTTGGTTAAAGCGGCTCTGGATCACGGCAAACCGAAGGGTGGCGGCGGAACCGGCGCCATCAATCATCGGGGCCATCACATCTTCCTGTCAGGAATGCTGAGCGGCAATCAGACCTTGTCGAGGAGATGGCCGAGTTTCGCTTTCTTGGTCTGCAGATAACGGACGTTGCTTGCCTGTGGTGCGATCTCAATCGGTACCCGTTCTACCACCAGCAATCCGTAACCTTCGACGCCCACGATCTTTCTTGGATTATTGGTGATCAGACGGATTTTGTGCAGTCCTAATGAAACCAGAATCTGCGCGCCAATACCGTAGTCGCGGAGATCCGGCTTAAAACCCAGGGCCAGATTGGCTTCAACCGTGTCCTTGCCTTCATCTTGCAGTTTGTAGGCGCGGAACTTATTCACTAATCCGATGCCGCGCCCCTCCTGATTCAAATAAAGCACGACGCCTTTGCCCGCACGCTCAATCATCTGCATAGCGCTGTGGAGTTGTTCGCGGCAGTCGCAACGTAAGGACCCGAGCACATCGGCCGTTAGACAGCCGGAGTGCACCCGTACCAGAACCTCGTCGGCCGGCCTGATCTTACCCTTCACGAGTGCCACGTGCGCGCCGTGGTCCAATTCGTTCTCATACACATGCGCCATGAAATCGCCGAAAATCGTCGGCATTTTTGCCTGTGTGACTTCACGCACAAACGTTTCTCGCTGCATGCGATACTCAATCAGGTCCTTAATGGTCACAATCTTGAGCCCGTGCCGTTTTGCAATATCCTGGAGTTCTGGAACTCGCGCCATCGTGCCATCCTGGTTCATGATCTCGCAGATCACGCCAGCGTGGCCCAGACCGGCGAGGCGCGCCAAGTCGACCGAACCTTCGGTTTGGCCCGCACGCTTCAGTACGCCACCTTTGTCAGCACGGAGGGGAAAGACATGACCGGGGCGCGCCAGATCAGCCGGCCGGGTCTTTGGGTCGACAGCGGTCAGAATTGTGACGGCGCGATCTTTCGCAGAGATGCCGGTTGCAATACCTTTGCGCGCATCGATTGACACTGTAAAGGCAGTGCCGAACGCGGCAGTGTTTTCATTGACCATGAGCGGCAGTTGCAGCTCTTCGGCCCGTTCCGGTGAAAGGGCCAGGCAGATGAGACCTCGTCCGTGCGTGGCCATAAAATTAATGGCCTCAGGGGTCACCTTCTCGGCGGCCATGACCAGGTCGCCCTCATTTTCGCGATCCTCATCGTCCACGAGAATCACCATCTGGCCACGCCGGATGTCCGAAATCGCGCTTTCGATACTGTCAAATGTGCCGGAATGGTCCACTGCAATTCCCCGAAAAATCCTGATGTACTATAGGCATACCTTAGAGGGCTGTCAAATGCCTGAGAGTGCGTGGTTCTTCAAATGGCGACGCAATTGTTGGATTGCGGGCATCGCAAGGACACACACAACGACGTAGCCCATAAAGCCCGTCGCGAAGGTCCCTGTGGTGTCCTTGAAGACTCCTAGCACTGACGGGACCAGAAAGCCGCCCAGGCCTCCGGCTGCCCCAATGAGACCCGTGATGGTGCCAATTTCCTGCATAAACCGCCGTGGTACCACCTGGAAAATGACGCCATTGCCTAGCCCCAAGCACGCTACCATAAGAAAGATAGCAGGTAACGCCACCGTAATCGGCAGCAATAAGGCGATGAAGCCAGAAATACAGGCGATTGCCGGGTACAGCACGGTGAGCACCCGCAGACCGCCCCACCAGTCGGCCACCAGACCTCCCACAGGGCGCAGCAGGCTCCCGGCCAGAGCGCAGGCGCCCGCCGCCCAGCCGGCTTGAACAGTCGTCAATCCATACTGGTCCACGAAAAAAATGCTCAAGTAGCTGCTGAGCCCTACAAAGCCCCCAAACGTGATCGAATAGAGAAAGCATAGCCACCAGGTATCCGGCTCGCGTGCCAAGTCTCGTAGGGCGCGCGGAGGCGTCCTGGGAAGTGGTTCCACATGGTCCTTCGACAGCGACCAATAAATGGGAGCAATGAGAATCACGACGGGAAGAATTAGGCCGAAGACGGCATGCCATCCCAGTCTCTCCGCTAGCAATGGCGCGAACGCGATGCTCAAAATCGCTCCGCTGTTTCCCGAGCCGGCCACGCCCATGGCGAGGCCTTGATGTTCCATGGGATAGGCGCGGCTCGCGAGTGGTAATGCAACCGCAAAGCTAGCTCCGGCAACGCCAAGAAACAAACCGATGACGATCATCTCGGAGAACGAATGCGCGTCCCGCCAAGCCACCGCCAAGGGAGCTGCAACCAGGAGCATGCTGAGGACGCCGGTTTTTCGGGGACCAAACCGGTCGGTGCACATGCCTACGATGATGCGGGCAACGGCACCGCCCAGTAGCGGTATCGCGAACATGTCTCCTTTCTGGGTCGCACTTAAGTTCAGGTCTCGCGCGTTGAAGACGCAAAGCGCTCCCATGAGTACCCAGGCAATGAAACTGACTTGTAAGTGAAGCCAGGCCGCCAGCAGAGAG